>JBOGXG010000375.1:0-5576 GCA_050694195.1 Actinomycetota bacterium
TCGGGAACTCGATCTGGCGTCCGCGGACCGAGAGACGCTCCTCGATGCGATGGTGCAGAACCCCATCCTTATCGAAAGACCGATCGTCATCCGCGGGGGCCGCGCAGTGATCGGCAGGCCACCGGAACGCGTCCTCGAGCTCCTAGAAGGTAAGTAAGGACCAGACCCGCGGGGCGTCGACACCACTGCTTGCCGGTACCGACGCCCCCAGGTTCTGAACCGTCTCGTCAGGCTCGGGCAGCGCGATCTTCCAGGATCGGACCCAACGACAGAAGGGCCCCGGCAACGAAGATGAGGGTTGCCAGATAGATCAAACCAAGGTGCCCCAGAGTGTCGAGATCGTTCGGGTAGTGCGCCGGAAGGGCGACCGCGAGGCTGAGAACCGGAGCAGTCACCGCTCCCACCCATGCCCACAGATGGCCCTTGCGCACACCGAACCATGTCAGGAAGGCGACCGCCAGACCGGTGGCCGCGATGAACCCCGACACCGCTATGTGAAGGTGGCTGATGTAGTGGTAGAGGGAGGGGCTGAAGGCGGTTATCTCATCTTTACCGACGTCAACCTCGTTCGCGCCGATCCCAAGTTCCAGGAAACTGTCGGTGTAGTTCCTGATGAAAAAGATGATCGCGTAGCCGATGAAGCCGACGGCCGCGAGGGTCATCAGTCCGGTCCCAACCCTCATGCTGGTCGAACGTTCGGATCCCCGATCCATACCGGCTGTAGCTGTAGCCATTGCCCATCCCTTCTTCCCCGGAAACGGAAGCCCGCCTCCGCCATCGACGTATGCCCGCGACGACGCCGCCCGTACTCAGTGAGCCTCACCCCTTCCTGCTGTCGTCAGCCGACTACCCATCCCGGACCGCCCGGACCTATTGGCGATCTTGATCCTCGAGAAATCCTCTGGAAGGGGTGGAGTGTTGGTGATCTGATACTCGACGAACTGTTCTGGATCCAGCTGAAGAGCGGCGTTGGTACGTCGTTCCCTTCCGATCGTAGAGATCGTCTTGCCGTCCATCCCTCGTCCACAGGTCGACCCCGCGTAGTGCCCGGGATAAACCTCGACGTCGTCACGGAGCGAAAGAAGGGTGTGCAGCGACCCGTAAAGCTCCTTGGCTCGTGACCGGAGCGCCGATCCGTCGAGTCCCTCCAGTGCAAGGTCGACCCGCCCTACGTCGCCCACGAACAACGTGTCGCCGGTGAGCACGAACCAGTCATCGAACACGAGACAGACGTGCTCGGATGTATGACCCGGAGTATGGATGATCCTGCCGCGCCGGTTGCCGATCTCGAGTACGTCACCATCAACAAGAGGAGTGAACTCGAAGGCGACCTCCGCCCCCTCGCCCAGGTACAGCGGCGCGGAGACTTCGGTGGCCAGTGCGCGAGCCGCAGACTCGTGGTCTGCATGGACGTGGGTATCGATAACGTGGGTGATGACCATCGCGTTGGCCTCGACCACGTCGATGTAACGCTGTGTGCTCCCCTGAGGATCGATAACTGCGGCGAGACCCCGGCTCGGACACCCCACTATGTAGGACGCACAGGAACGGTCTTCGTGAAGCGATTGGCGAAAGAACATGGCTTACTTTCTCTCGACGAACACCACTGTGTCGCCATTCTCTTCAACCGACCGCTTGCTTGTCAAGTGTTTTCTTGAATACTATAGAAGGGTGGAAGTCGAACAGAAGGCCCCCTCGCCCATCGCCCTAGGGATACGGACCAATCTGGCCCAGTTCGCCCTTCTCGTGGCGGTGAATGGGCTCGTCGGCGCCATGGTCGGCCAGGAACGCGCCCTCGTGCCGTTACTGGGGGAACGGGTGCTGGCGGCCGGCTCGAAAACCACGCTCATGCTGTTCATCGTCAGCTTCGGGCTCTCGAAGGCCGCAGCCAATCTCGCGGCCGGTTACCTCGCCGATCGGATCGGTCGGAGGAACGTCCTCCTCATCGGGTGGCTCTTCGCCATCCCGGTTCCCATCACCCTGATGCTCGCCCCCACCTGGGCATGGGTGATCGCGGCGAACGTGCTCTTGGGTGTGAACCAGGGCCTCGCGTGGTCCTCGACCGTCATCATGAAGATCGACCTGGCGGGACCTCGCCGGCGGGGCTTAGCGATGGGCCTCAACGAGTTCGCCGGCTACATCGCGGTTGCAATCTCGGCCGCTGCGACCGGATGGTTGGCGGCGCGTTACGGCCTGCGTCCCGAGCCGCTCTTCTTGGGTGTCGCGATCGTAGCCGTGGGTCTCGGTCTATCTATCTTCCTAGTGAAGGAGACCTCCGGACATACCGCCCTCGAGAACGGAACGACGGCCGGTAGAACCTTTGGACAGGTGGCCGCCCTGGCGAGCTACAAACATCGAGGGCTGGCCGCCGCCTCGCGCACCGGTCTCGTCAACAACGCCAACGACGCTCTTGCCTGGGGCCTCCTCCCGGTGGGGATGCTCGCGCGAGGACTTAGTACCGTCCAGATAGGTGCCGTCGCGGCTGTGTATCCAGCGGTATGGGGTATCGCACAGCTCGCCACGGGTGCGCTGAGCGACCGCATCGGCCGTCGCATCCCAGTGGCGCTGGGCATGTGGACGCAAGCCGTCGCGCTGATGTTGTTCTGGGTAGCGGTCGATCCCTGGCACATGATCGGAGCGTCTGCACTGCTGGGACTGGGAACCGCACTCACGTATCCGGCACTCTTGGCCGTGGTCGGTGATCTCGCGGCCCCCGGGTGGCGGGCCGCGGCGGTAGGCGTCTACAGAACCTGGCGGGATGGCGGGTACGTCGTCGGGGCCGTTGTGGCCGGGATCCTCGCCGATCTCTTCGACATAAGGACGACGCTCGTGATCGTCGCTCTGGTGACTGCGGTGTCGGGGTGCGATGCCTGGATCAACCTTCGTTCTTCAAGAGATGACTTGAATATCTTAGGATGAAGCCGTGAGCGATAGAGCGTCTAAGGAAGCGTTGTTCGACGGGTTCGCCAGGGTCGCGAAAGCACTCGCGAGCGGACGGCGAGCCGAGATCGTCGACCTGCTCGCGAACGGGGAGCGGAGCGTGGAGAGCATCGCGGCGGAGATCGACTCATCTATGGCGAACGCGAGCCAGCACCTTCAGATCCTCCGTCGAGCGGGACTTCTTTCGTCGCGCCGTCAAGGAACCTCCATCTTCTACCGACTGGCATCACCCGAAGTGGTCGCGTTGTGGCGATCGCTGCAGAGCGTTGCCCAGGAGCGGGTAGCTGAGGTCGAACGACTGGCGCGCGCATACACGGGAGACCTCCGCGGTGTGGAGTTGCTGACGAAGGAAGACCTGGCAAAGCGCATCCGTCGGAAGGAGAACCTAACGGTCTTAGACGTCCGGCCCGCGGAGGAATACGCGGCCGGCCACGTCCCCGGAGCGGTTTCGATCCCGGTAGCGGAACTGAAACGGCGACTCAAGGAAATCCCCAAAGATAAAGAGGTCGTCGCCTACTGCCGAGGCGAGTTCTGCGCCTTCGCCCCGGAAGCCGCCCGCTACCTCGACAAGAAGGGCTATCGGACGAGCATCCTCGACGCCGGGCTGCCCGACTGGAAGGCGGCAGGGCTCCCGATCGACATCTCCACCGATCCCTGACTCGGCAGCGATGTCGCGATCTCGAGCCGGCGCGGGACTACGAGCCCGAGGCGTTGATCGTCACACCGGGCAGCGTCAGGCCCTCGGACGACCCGAAGCTCTGCATATTGGCTTCGAGTTGCGCCCGAAGCTCGGTCACGTCGGCCGGCGACAGTTCCTCGATCACGGTCGCGATGGCACCCGCGACCTGCGTCATGAAGTCCCACGCCTCGTCGAACGATCCATACCTCCAGTCGACAGGCATCTCCTCGATGACGATGTCCGAGAACCCGGCTTGATCAAGCATCCCTCGAACGGTTTCGGGGTCGGACATCGAAAACATCCCGCCGGGACCGAAGGGATCTCCGCCGGGCTGATGCCCCAACTGCACCATCGTCATCCCCGGGATGGTCACCCACGGGTTCTTGTCGACCCCACCCCAGACCGAGAGCGCCAGTCGTCCGCCCTCTTTCAGCACGCGCCGGCATCCTGCGAGTGCGGTCTGCGGATCGTCCATCAACATGAAGCCCCAGCGGCAGACGATCCCGTCGACGCTGCCAACTTCTAGATCCATCTGCTGCGCATCGAGAACCCGAGTCTCGATGTTCCCCAGACCCAACTCCGAGGCGCGACGCCGAGCCGCGGCGACCATCTGGGGAGAGAAGTCGGTTTCGATCACCCTGCCTGCGGGGCCCACACGCTTCGCCGCGAGGAAGCCGATCTCTCCGGGGCCCCCCGCAACGTCGAGGATCGTGTGCCCCGCCGCGGGGTGCACCTGATCGACCAGCCATTCGGCGACGTGGCGTGTGGTCCGCCACATGAAGTCTCGGTTGCGGTCCCAGCCGGGCGCCATCTGGTCCCAGAGCGCGCGACTTTCTTCGTGACGTTCGGTCTCCATGGAGGAACGATAGTGGCTGGCCCTCTCTTCAGGGGAGACTTGACAATCGAACATACGTTCGCATATAGTACCTAGCGGGGCAAAGCGGACGACGAGCCGGGGAGCTGGAGGTAGAAAAGGCACTTGCAGCACCCTGAGGACCGGATGACTACCGCGGAGGCGATCGCCTCCCTCCACCGGGCGATGGCGTCGTCCAACGTCGAGGTGCGCGAGCTGTTCCGAGCGATCGTGGCGTGCACCGAGCGGCGCGCCTACTTAGAGGACGACACCCGCGACATCGTCGCGTGGGTGTCTCTGAAGTGCGACGTGTCCCACTGGAAGGCGCGCCGCTACCTCGGCTGCGCCCATGCCCTGGAACACCTCCCGGTGATCGAGCAAGCCTTCGTCGAGGGCGCCATCTCGACCGACAAGGTGGTGGAGCTGACCCGCTTCGCCACCCCCGACGACGAGCCCGAGCTGCTGGCGTGGGCGCTGCATAGGTCGACCAAGGCGGTGCGGGACAGGGCCGACCAGGTCCTTCGGATCCGCGACGAAGACGTCGTCGCCGCCGAGAAGGAGCGGTCGCTGGAGTGGTGGTGGGACGAGGACCGCACCCGCTTACATCTCGAAGGGACGCTCCCCGCGCTCGAAGGAACCAGGGTCACCACCGCCCTCGACCGCCTCGCCGACAAGATGAAGACCGGCGACGGCAACGGTCGCGATGCGGCCACCACCATCGAGGCGCGCCGCGCCGATGCGCTGGCGCAGCTGGCATCGCAGACGATCGCCGCCGACGGCGATCCCGACCGCGCCACCGTGATGGTGCACGTCAACCTCGACGACGCCCTCGATAAAGACGGGAACGCGGTGCTGGACAGCGGCCGCCCGATCCCGCCGCCGCTCCTCGAGCGGATGATGTGCGACTCCCGGATCCAGCCGGTGCTGCACGGGAGGGCCGGGGTCACCGGGATCGGGTTCACCTCGCGCGCCATCCCCCGCTGGCTGCGCCGTCAGGTCGCGCACCGCGACGGACACCGCTGCACCTACCCGGGGTGCGGGGGAAAGGCGTTCCTCCAGCCCCACCACATCGTCCCGTGGCCGCTGGGGCCGACCGAGATGAAC
>JBOGXG010000376.1:0-8231 GCA_050694195.1 Actinomycetota bacterium
GGTATGGACCGATGTCGGGAACAGAGGCAGCTCCTCCAGCCAGCCAGCAGCGGAGAACGCGCTGCGTACCGCCGCCGCCACCGCGCTTGCGATCCCTATCAGCACCATCGAGCGCGGCTTCCACTCAAACACGAGGAGCTCGACGCCGAGAAGAACCGCCGCGATCGGCGTACCGAAGACCGCGCTCATTCCCCCAGCGGCCCCGGCGACGAGCAGGCTCCGGCGCTCGATCGCGGAGAGATGGAAGAACTGGGCGAGGACTGACCCGAGCGCGCCCCCCGTGAGCACGATCGGGCCTTCGGCACCGAAGGGCCCGCCCGTACCGATGCTGACTGCGCTCGATAACGGCTTCAGCAGCGCGACCCGAGGCGCGGCCTTGCTGCCGCCGACCAGGATGGTCTCCATAGCTTCCGGGATGCCATGACCCCTGATCCGTTCGGAGCCGAAACGTGCCATGACACCGACGATGAGCCCACCCAGGACCGGCACGAAGAGAGCGAGCCATCCGAGATCGTTGCCGGCTGGTGTTCTTAGATCGGTGGTTATGGCCTGGAAGTAGGCGACGTTGGTGACCAACGCGATGAGCTTGAGAAGGGCCAGTGCGACGACTGCGCTGAGCAGCCCGACGACGACGGCAAGGGGCAGCAAGCGGACGGTCGAGAAACCCGTTGTGAAGTCTGCCAGTCGGGCTTCATGACCACGTGGGTCCCGGTGGTCGACGCCTATTACGTCGTCTTGAGGAATGCCTTCGTCTGCCAGATATATCCCTCCGTTCTGATGCGCGCCGCGCTGAGGTAGAAGAACGCGCGGATCAATCCCTTGGTTGCAGGCGACCCTTGTGAGATCTCTCGTTCGCAATGTCTGTGAGCCCGCCGCAATGCCAGCACGCGTCCGTGTGTTGCCGAGACGATGCGCTCGACAGCGACGGTGGGATCCCCCTCATGTTCGCCGAGCTCGCGCGCCAGCGCTTCGATCTGATCGGCGAAGTGGATGTATTCGACGGTGTCGCGCACGTCTCCCTCGACTGGTTGATTACATATCGTAACACGATATACTATCTCGAAGGAGGAAGGTTCGATGACAGCATTGGCATGGGTAGCTCTAGTGGTTCTCGCGAGCGGCGTGCTGATCGTGATGTTCTGGGCGACGGTCCGCTGGCTCGAGGGTCCGGGCTCGAAGTGGATCGCGTCCTTGTTCAACGTGCGCCCGAGGAACGATCATGCCGACGACCCTCGGTGACGACGAGTACCGCAAGATCCTCGACTTCCGTGTGGCGATCCGGCGTTTCCTCGAATGGAGTTCGCAGCAGGCTGCAGCGGCGGGCGTCACGTCGACGCAGCACCAGCTCCTACTCGCCATACGCGGTCTCGACGACGGCAGCGGCATAACGGTCGGCGACGTAGCGGAAACGTTGCTGTTGAAGCATCACAGTGCGGTCGAACTGATCGACCGTGCGGTCGAAAATGGACTGGTTCGTAAGAGCCAGGACCCTGACGACCGGCGGCACGTGCGCGTGGCGCTGACTCGTAAGGGCACAGGTGCCCTAGAACGGATCACATTGGGGAACCTCGATGAGTTGATGCATCTCGCCCCCAAGCTCACGAGGTTGCTGCGTCGGTTCGAAGCGGTCTGAAGACTCAAGAGCAAGTCCCCTGAGTCGCCGACTGTGAAGTCGCACAGGTGCCGAGGCCAATGTCGCCCAGGAGCCGAGGCCGGGAATGGTGTCGCGCAGGTCGCTCGCGGTTCCACTCGACCGCGCGGTCTAGTTCTTGTTGACCGCGCGGTCGATAGTTTGTGCGCAAAGTAATCGCCTGAACCCGTAACGGAACTCTCTGTGCTGCGTCAACACCTGTAGACGACGGCTTGGGAGGGCTGCCCACACTCGATGGTTCCCGCGACGAGCGAAGCGATGGATGTTGCCGGCGCGAGCGATGACTATCTGGCGCGCCGAGCGGGAGGCGATATCGAGGCCTTCGGGGAGCTCTATCGGCGCCACGTGTGCGCGGTCTTCCGATTCGTGAGGTCTAAGACGGGGAACGAGAAGACCGCCGAGGACCTAACAGCACAGGTGTTCTTCAAAGCACTGCGTTCGGCCGATACGTTCAGCGGGACCGGCACCTACGAGTCATGGATCTTTCGCATCGCGCGCAACTGTGTGGCAACGTGGCACAGGACACGGGAGCGCGACATGGCGATCCACGAGCTACCGGATCCCGTGGATCCCGCCCCGACGCCCGCATCGCGCCTCATCGACCAGGAGGCGCGCGGGGTCGTATGGAACGCGGTCGCGAAGTTGCCGGTACGCCAGCGGGAGGCCGTGGTCCTTCGATACGTGCAGGAGTGTTCGATCGATGAGATAGCCGCAAGTACCGATAGGTCGCCGGGAGCGGTGAGGGTGCTGCTGCATCGTGCGCGACAGCGTTTGCGCAAGGAGTACGAAGGACGGCTCGTTTGAGGATCGGACTGTTCCCCGGTCAAGGGATCTCGGCACGCGATGTCTACGAAGCACTGACGCCCGGAGACGGGTTGCTCGAGGAGGCCGGAGCCATCCTGGGGTACGACTTGGCTCCCAAGGTCGCCCCCTACTCGAGGCGGAAGGGCGCGCTCTTGCCCACCTGGCTCGCCCAACCGGCGATCTTCGTCGCCGGTGTGCTGGCACATCGCCGTTCCGTAGCGGCCGGAACCCGCTACCACTGCTACGCCGGACACAGCATGGGGGAATACACGGCTCTCGTTGCCGCCGAGGCTCTTTCCTTCAAGGATGGCCTGAAGATCCTCTCGATCCGAGGCCGCGAGATGCAGAAGGCGTCGGTGGCGCACAGCGGTGGGATGCTCGCCGTCCTCTCCCTGGACCCGGAAGTCGTCATCGAGGTTGCGGAGAAGTCGGGCACCACCGTGGTCAACGACAACGCTCCGGGACAGATCGTGCTCGCGGGTGACGAGGCCGCGCTCGGACGCGCCTCCCGTGCCGTTTCCGACAGAGGAGGGCGCGCCGTGCTGCTCGGTGTCTCGGGGGCTTTCCACACCGAGGCGATGGCGTCGGTGCGTTTGCCGCTGCAGGATGCATTGTTCTCCGTCGCCGTGCGTTCGTGGGCCCGTCCGGTCATCTCCAACGTCACGGCACGCCCATACCGGACCCCGGGAGAGGTTCGGAAGCTGCTCACCGACCAGGTGACCTCGCGCGTGCGCTTCCGCGAATCGCTCCTGTGGGCGTTCGAACGAGGCGTGTCCGAGTTCGAAGATCTCGGTCCCGGCGGAGTCGTCGGCGGGCTCGCCGACCGCGTCCTTGGATCGCTTTCGCCGAAGGCGGCTGCCGGTGTTTGACATGCTCGACGAGGTCGTTTCCGACCGGGCCGTCATCCAAGAGCGCCTGATAGTCGCCCCTCGAGCCGGCCGATTCGTCCCGCTTCCTCCCGAGGTGTTCACCACCGAGGGTGAATGGGTCGAGCCGGGCACGGTGCTGGCCGTCATTCGGAGCGGCGGGCAGGAGACCGACGTGACGTCGGCGTGGCAGGGATGGGTGATGGGGATGCTCGCGATCCGAGGCCAACCCGTCCATCAGGGCGAAACCCTTTTCTGGGTTCGGGGCCACTGATGGGAGTCGCCGTCACCGGTTGGGGTTCCGCGGTCCCCGAGACGGTCGTCTCTAACGCCGATATCGGTGCGCAGGTGGACGTTGAGCCCGACTGGATCTTCCAGCGCACCGGCATCACCTCCCGCCATATCGCCGCAGATGGCCAGAAGACTTCGGAGTTGGCGACCGACGCGGCGCGCCGGGCTCTCGGGGTAGCCGGGGCCGATGCGGAGATGCTCGATGCGATCATCGTGGCGACAGTCACCCCGGACCTCCAGATCCCCGCGACCGCTTCCCTTGTGCAGTCGAGCCTCGGAGCTCGGAGGGCGGCCGCGTTCGATCTCAACGCGGGATGCTCGGGTTTCCTGTACGCGCTGAGTCAAGCCACGGCGATGGTCGTGTCCGGACAGGCGAGACGCGTTCTCGTCGTCGGGGCGGACATCCTCTCTAGGGTCATCGACTTCTCGGACCCTCGCAGCGCGGTCCTCTTCGGAGACGGCGCCGGGGCCGTCGTGGTGGAGAGAAGCATCGGCCGGGACCGCATCGGCCCCTTCCTCTTGGGGTCGGATGGGAGTGAGCCGGATCTTCTGTGCATCCCCCGCAGCACCGGGCTGATCTCGATGCAGGGGCGGGAGGTGTACCGGCGCGCCGTCGAGGCGATGTCTGACTCGATCCGCGACCTCTCGCGGGCACAGGGGATCGAACTCGAGGAGATCGATCTCGTCGTCTGTCATCAGGCGAATGCGCGCATCCTTGCGTCCGTCGCCGACAGGACGGGATTGCCCGAGGAAAGGTTCCTCTCCAATATCTCTTCCTACGGGAACACCTCGGCTGCCTCGATCCCGTTGGCGCTCGCCGAGGCCGCCGATGGGGGCCGGCTCGGACCGGGTGATCTGGTGGTGCTGGCCGCCTTCGGCGCCGGTTTCACGTGGGGGGCGGGGCTGGTGCGCTGGGGCGAGGGAACGTCAGACGCAGAGCATCGACGCGTCGGAGCCCTGGCGGATGCCTGATGCCGTCGCCCTCGTCACGGGAGCGTCGCGCGGTATCGGGCGCGCCGTCGCGCTTCGCCTGGCCGAGGGAGGCCTCCCCGTCGCGGTGAACTACGTCCGGGATCTAGAGGCGGCGAAGGAGACGGTCGCGCGCATCGAACAGGCCGGCGGCGAGGCTCTCCCGATCCAAGCCGACATCACCTCATCGGAAGAGATCGACGCGATGTTCGACGAGGTCGAGGAGGCGCTGGGCCCGGTCGGCGTGCTGGTCAACAACGCAGGCGTCCGCAACGATGCGCTGGCGCTCCGCATGGACGACGACGCGTTCCGCAGCGTCGTCGACATCGATCTGTTCGGACCCTTCGCGTGCTCCCGGCGCGCCCTCCGATCGATGTTGGTGAGGCGCGCCGGGACCATCGTCAACATCTCGTCGGTTGCCGGACTCACGGGTAGCCCGGGTCAGTGCAACTACGCCGCCGCGAAGGCCGGCCTGATCGCTCTGACCCGCTCCCTGGCCAGAGAGGTCGGGGGTCACGGGATAAACGTCAACGCGATCGCGCCCGGGCTCGTCTCTACGGATCTTACGAGTTCCCTTTCGCGTGGCCGGTTCGATGCGCTCGTGGATGCGACGGCGAACGGGAGACCGGGAACCCCCGAGGAGGTGGCAGACGCCGTCGCCTACCTCTGCAGCGACGCTGCTTCGTACGTGAATGGAACGGTGTTGGTGATCGATGGCGGGATGACCGCCTGAAGGAGGAAACACATGACGAGTGAGGAGATCCTCGAGGCGATCCGTGAGCATCTCGGCGGACGAGGCATCGAGCGCGAAACGGTGGTCTTCGAAGCCGAGTTGACCAACGATCTCGACCTGGATTCTCTCGATACAGTCGAACTGACGCTCGGCCTTGAGAAGCGTTTCGACATCGAGATCCCCGACGAGGAATTGGAGGACCTCGTTACGGTGCGCGACGCCGTCGACCTGATCGCCAAGAAGCTGTCGGTCCAGGCGTGAGGCAGGTCTGTGTAACGGGTTTGGGGGTCGTGACACCGATCGGTGTCGGCTCCCAGGCGATGTGGGACGGCCTGATGTCCGGTCGCTCGGGGGCCGGGCCGATCACGGGCTTCGACGCGGCCTCGCTTCCGGTGAGGATCGCGTGCGAGGTCCCCGACTTCGACCCGGCGCCCCACGTCACGGCACGGGAGGCGGCGCGCCTCGACCGTTTCGCGCAGATGGCCGTTCATGCTGCCGGCGAGGCGTATGCCCAGGCCGGGTTGAACGGATCGGTCGAGCCGGAACGAGCCGGCGCGATCGTCGGGTCTGGGATCGGAGGACTCCGAACGATAGTGGAGGAACACTCCGCGCTGATCGAGTCGGGGCCCCGAGGTGTGAGCCCGTTCATGGTGCCTAAGCTCATGCCGAACGGAGCGGCCGCAGCGATCGCGATGAAGTTCGGTCTCGCAGGGCCTAACTTCGCGCCTGCGTCCGCGTGCGCCACCGGCGCACACGCGATAGGGGAGGCGGCCCGCTGCGTGGAGGCCGGCCTCGCCGACGTGATGCTGGCCGGTGGCTCCGAGGCGGCCATAACCCCGCTGGCGGTCGCCGCGTTCGCCCGCATGGGTGCGTTGTCCGGCCGGAACGATGACCCCCTCGTCGCCAGTAGACCGTTCGACTCCGGGAGGGACGGCTTCGTCTTCGGTGAGGGCGCCGGCATCCTCGTTCTCGAGAGCAGGGATCACGCGGACCGTCGCGGCGCGGAGGTGCTCGCTGAGATCACCGGTTATGCGGCAACCTGCGATGCGCATCACGCGACGCAACCCGATCCCGAAGGTCGCGGCGCCACGCGCGCGATGCTCGGAGCTATGAAGGACGCCGGCATCGGACCGCCCGACGTCGATCACGTGAACGCTCATGGGACGAGCACGCCGTTCAACGATCGCATCGAGACGCATGCGATCAAGGCCGCTTTCGAGGTCGAGGCCAAGAGGGTCCCGGTCAGCTCCACCAAGTCACAGATGGGCCATCTGCTGGGGGCGGCGGGCGCGGTCGAAGCGGGGATCTGTGTCCTTGCGCTGCAGAACCAGGTTGTCCCCGGGACCATCAACCTCACCGATCCGGACCCCGACTGCGACCTCGATCACGTGTCCGACGGCCCCCGGGAGGCCGACCTCTCCGTCGTGATGTCCAACTCCTTCGGTTTCGGGGGCCAGAACGCTTGTCTGATCGTGAGCAGATCGTGACCGAACGATCACTCGAGGGAAAGGTTGCGCTCGTTACGGGCGGTTCGCGCGGGATCGGTTTGGCGATCTCCCGGCGATTGGCGGACCGCGGCGCCAACGTGGTCATCGCCTACCTGCGCAATAGACGGGCCGCGGAGGAGGCGTGCGCCGATATCGAAGGCCGAGGCGTTAAGGCTGTTGCGATCCGCGCTCACGTCGGCGAGGCGGACGACGTCGAAGCGATCTTCTCGCAGATCGACGAGGTCTTCGGTCGTCTCGATATCTTCGTATCGAACGCGGCGACCGGCGTGATCAAACCATTCGAGGAACTCAGCGACAAGGCATGGCAATGGACGATGGACTCCAACGCCCGTGCTCTCTTCCTCGGTGCCCGTCATGCGCTGGCGCTGATGCACGACGGAGGAGTCATCGTCGCCCTATCGTCGGAGGGCGCCCGGCGTGTGCTGCCGGGCTACTCCGTCGTAGGAACTTCCAAGGCGGCGATCGAGGCCCTCGTCCGTTACCTGGGCGTGGAACTAGCAGCCCACTCGATCCGCGTCAACGCGGTGTCACCCGGCGTCGTGGATACGGATGCACTGAGGCACTTCCCCATGCGCGAGGAGATGCTCGCAACGGCGCGGGCCGATACACCCGCCGGCCGCATCGTGGAGCCCGATGACGTGGCGGCGGTCGTGGATTTCCTAGTGTCCGACCGCTCCTCGATGATCACCGGGCAGTCGCTCGTCGTCGACGGCGGGGCCGGGCTCCTCGCCTGATGATCGGCGCCGATGTCGTAGACATCAGGCGGTTGACCGACACGCTCCGGAGGTGCCCCGAGATGGAGGCGCGCCTCTTCACCGCGGCGGAGTCTGCCTATTGCCGACGCAAGTCGGATCCGCTCAGCTCCTTCGCTGGGACGCTGGCGGCGAAGGAGGCCGTGATGAAAGCCGCCGGTCGGCGCAGCCTGCCCGCGTGGGCGCGCCGGATCGAAGTGATCCGAACGGAGACCGGCCGCCCCCGGGTCTCGGTGGCGGGTTTGCCCGAGGTCGCCTTCGTGGTCTCGATATCGCACGACGGAGGCGTGGCGCTGGCCGTAGCCCTTCAAGCCCCTCCCTAGAGTGGGACAAGGTGCCGAGACCAATGTGAGACAGAGGTGCCGAATATTCACACTCTGACTGGGGATCTGGCGGGGCGCTGAAACTGACACAGAGGCGTGGGTCGCCAGGGAATCGAACCCTGAACCTACGGATTAAGAGATTGACCGGACCCGATCAAGTGACCTGCTGTTTCGTGTTCAAACAGTGGCTGACCTGGCGTTCTTTCTGCTCATGGCTGTTCGTCGTTTCGCATCATTTCCCATCCTCGCGTGGGTTTTCTGTGGGGTGGATCTACAAGTTGAATGGTTCGAGTTGTATGGGCTCCGGAGCCGGGTTACCTCGCCGCTTTTACAT
>JBOGXG010000377.1:0-13325 GCA_050694195.1 Actinomycetota bacterium
CGGAGTGCTGGGCGGTCGGGAGCTACTACCTCGACTACCCATACTCAGGCAGTCCGCGCCAGGCCCCCCTTGCCCTCCACATGGACGCGGCAGGGACCTGGCAGGTGGCGGACCTCCCCGCCAATGCCCGGCCCCTATCCGGGGTCGACTGCGCGGCGACGGACGACTGCTGGGCCGTCGGAAGCCCGCCCTCCTTAGCGTCGCCCACCAAGACCACGACGGTCCACTGGGACGGGACGGAATGGGCGATTGCATCGTCGCCGTCGAAGCTCAGCGCGGGGAAGCCCACCGCGAACGTCCTGCGCGGGCTCGACTGCTCGAGCACCGAGTGCTGGGCCGTCGGCCATTACGCAGCGGGCCGAGATTCGCAGACCCTCGCGCTGCACTACGCCTCGACCGCGTCGCCGCAGCCGAACCTCAGCGATGTCGCGTTCAGTACTGCCTCTGCCACCGCAGGTCAGCACTCGGACGAGTCATTGTTCGAAGCGCGTCTCACCGACTCAACCGGCGAGCCCCTCTCCGGACGCGACCTCACGTTCGAGCTGGTTGGCACCGGGTCCCCGCGTACATTCACTTCAACCACGAACGCTGATGGCGTGGCGGTCGTCACTCCGACGCTGGAAGAGAAGCCAGGCCCCCACCATCTCACCGTCAGATTCGTGGGAGACAACGAGCACGTGGGCGATGCCGACACCATTTCGTTTGTCGTCGCTAAGGAGGACACAGATCTCGAGCTGTCGGTTCAGGGCGCAGGCAACGACAAAACCCTCGATGCACGTCTCTTCGATCTCGATGCTTCCTCGGGAATCATGGGTAGGACGATCGACTTCTACTCGGACGGAGAGTTAATCGGCTCTCACGTGACAACTGGCGACGGCGTTGCTTCGGTAGCTGTGCCGCCGGCGCACCGCGGTAACAACCGCACCTACGAAGCCGTGTTCGAAGGCGACGACTTCTTCCTCGAATCCGCCAACGAGAAGCCGGGCAACGGGAGCAACGGTGGCGGGGGAGGAGCCGGAGCGATCTCCACCGGCAGGATGAATCTGGTCTGACGAGTCATCGCTTGCCGCGCGGTCGCTCCTCTTCCGCTCCTGTAAGCGAGACAAGGGTTGCTCATGGTTGCCCCACGATGAGGGTTGCGGTAGGTCGTCTGACCTGGGAAAAGACGATCCACCCGTTCGATACGCACAAGCGGCGCGTTTCCTAAATAGCCTTGCCAAGGTGATGGTCGCCAGTTCGAATCTGGTCGCCCGCTCGGACAAAAACCCCCTGGTGACAGGGGGTTTTTCGTGCCCCGACGTTCGCCAGGATCGGCCCCGAAGCGGTTTCCGTCCCCATTCCGTCCCCCCTCCGAACACGGATCCTCATTCCGATCGACATCACAGGCGCGCTGTCCGGACGAGAGCGCGTCTCGAGCATGAGGGCGCATGGGAGCCTTGGGTTCAGAGGAGATAGTCGCCTAGCGACGACCTTTAACGCCCAGCTTCGAGACGAAGTAACCCGCAAGGGCCGCAAGTGCCACCAACAAGAGAATGCCGCCCACCGCTCAATGATGGCAGATTGCTCAGGATCCGGAGCAAGCCCCTTACGTATGTCGACTCAAGGCCCTGACTCTTAGCATGTTGTCTACTCAGGACCGAGGCTTACTCGCAACCTTCCGGCTCGTCGGATCCGTCCTGTGTCCCGTCGTAGTACGTGACGGTGATGTCGTGGTCGTCCTCCTCGGCTTCTGAATCCTCACCGGTGCAGACCGCCGTGCCTTTGAAGCCCTTTCCCTCGTCCGTCTTTGCCCGAGCGGGGCCAACCTTCATCTCCTCATGCTGCTCACCTGACGGAGTCTCATCGACCTTTCCAGGAGCTGCCGTGGTAGACGTCTTCGAGGACTCGGCAGGCGTGACGGGGGCATCCCCCTGCACCCTCGACCGCTCGATCCTCTTGTACCTGTCGCCCTTATGGCCTTGTCGGGATCCAAGTTCTCGCGCCGCGACGTGGGCTCGCCTCGGCGCGTCATGATCGCGGACCCTCGCCGAGGATGAGCCTCCGGCACCCGATATCACTAAGGTCACCACGATCGCTGCACTCCCGGCCGAAGTCGCCATGCTCTGCAGCTCGGTCCCGGTTTGGAAGTGGATCCAGGAGCTGAATCGACGCCACATGAGTGGCACCCCGGCGAAGGCCGAGGCGGCTTTATCGAGGACCTCGGCGAGGCGACGGCGAGCCCTCATCCGCGCCATCTTGGTCGCCGAGCTGTTGTTGCCACGGTTCGTTCCTCCGATTTCAGCAAGCAGAGCGTTCCGGTCACCGACCCTCAGCGAGGCCATGGCTCCGGCCACCGACCTGAGGCGCGCCCTTGCGATGCCGTGCTCCTCGACGTCGTAGGGAGCGGGCCCGTCGGGTAACTCGGCCAACGGGACCGGTTGCACCCTCCGATACCGGTCTTTGAGACAGTTGCCCGCGATCGTCTTGGCCAGCGGCCACAACGGACGGGAGTGGTCGAACTCCTCCCAGCCGCGGAACAACTTGATCGCGGCCTCCTGGACGACGTCGTCGGCGACGTCATGGGGAACACCGCGTGCTAGCAGCATCGTCCTGAGACGCGGTTGCATCTCCGCCCAAAAGGCTTCGAAACCCGGGTTCTGCGTGGATTCCTCCATACCCGGTATACGCATGCCGGCCCGGTTAGGTAACTGGACCCTGTGACCATTTCGTTGGCCATCCCGTGTTGGGGGAGAGATGGCCACAACGGCCGTCCTGCGAGATCCGAAGGAGGACACCATGCGTAAAGCCATCGGAGTGGCAGTGGTGGTTGGGGCCTTGGTCATCGGGATGACCACAGCTCATGCAGGGAAGCGATGGACGGCGGAGGCGCCTTACGGCACTCCAGCAGCCGGGGGTTGCGCCGATGGCGGGGGCCACAACGCTTGCGGGTACTACATGGACTGCGGCAGCCAGACAGGCTGCGCCGTTGTGCAGATGAAGAAGGCTGTAAGAGCGGTGAACATCACGGTCATCGATGACAGTGGTCTCCCCACCCGAGCGGAGATCTACGCCCCCGGGGCGGGGAAGGTGGCAACGATCTGCGCCGCGAGCGATGAGCCCGTGTTCATAAACGGGGCCGCCGAGCTGTGGGTCCACGCGGTCGGCGGGACCTGCGCAGATTCGACCCCGAGTGTCGCGACGAAGGGCATCGTTCGCGTGACCCCGGCCTCGAGGTAGCGATGCAGCCGCGGGCAACGGTGATTGCGCTCTGCATCGCGAGCGCGGCCGCATTTAACCTTCCACCACCTCCTGCGGGTTCCACGGAAGGACGCGCCCAGTCCAACCGGGCAGCGGCTCATCGAGTAGGCGGGAGGAGGGTCGATCTTGGGTACCGGCGACCGCCGCGTGCCCTCGAGCATCCGATCCACGGGTTCGGGGCCATCGAACCCACTCTCGGGTTCACCGAGGAAGGCTCTCTCTTCTACACGGCCATGCGGTCCAACACGAAGCTCGACGTCGTCAGGTCGTCTGACGGTGGTGAGACGTGGAACGACGTGTCGCCGGAACTGGCTCCCGGGGTGAGGGCCCATACCATCGGTCTCGATCCCTATCTATACGTGGATCCGCAGACATCTCGCGTGTTCACGATCGACCTCACCGTCGCCTGCTCTTACGTTTCATTCAGCGACGACGAGGGAGCGTCGTGGACCACGAACCCACTGGGCTGCGGGCGTCCCGTGAACGATCATCAGACACTCTTCGCCGGTCCTCCGGTGACAAGCCCGACGGTGGGCTACCCGAACGTCGTCTACTACTGCTTCAATGATGTCATCACGTCGAGCTGTACCAAGTCGCTGGATGGAGGCATCACCTTTGCGCCGACCGGGACTCCCGCTTACGTCTACCCGGACGACGATCCATCGCAGAGCTGTGGGGGTATCCACGGTCACGGAGTGGTGGACTCCAAAGGGAAGATGTATCTCCCTCGGCAGTTCTGCGGGTGGCCCTATCTCGCCATCAGCGACGACGAGGGCAGGACGTGGCGCCGGGTACGCGTCGCGCGCAGCCGGATGGATTCGCCCGGATCCGATCCGAGCGTGGCCGTCGACAAGCAGGGCAACATCTATTACGCGTGGATCGCTGGGAAGGACCGGCTCCCTTACCTTTCCGTCTCGAGGGACGGTGGGCGATCGTGGACATCCCCTGCGATGATTGCCGCTCCGGGTGTAACGGAGGCGAACCTCGTGACGATCGATGTAGGCGATCCCGGATCCGTGGCCTTCGCTTACGCGGCGTCGACCGATTCCTCGTTCGGCTGTGAGCGGCGAGACGCGTGCGCTGGCCGGATCGACGGACCCCCGAGGTGGCATGCATACATGGGAAGGACCTGGAACGCTCTGTCCCGCCGCCCGCTCTTGTTCTCTGCAACGGTGAACGACCTGTCGGATCCGATCGTCATCGGTGGATGCGGGCCGGGTCGTTGCGGCCCCTTGGTCGACTTCATCGATGTAGAGATCTCGCCAGCCGGGGATGCCTGGGGGTCCTTCGTCGACGGGGTCGAGGGACGACGAACGAACCTGAGTCGAGCATTCGTCGGCAGTCTGGTCCGAGGCCGATAGCCGAGAGCCGAGGCGTCGGCAAGGACATGCTCCGACGATCACCGTAGCGATGTGGCCCTGTCTCAGCGAGAGGGTGCCGGAGCCACTCCGCGCGAAGTCAGTAGCGTGGCGATCTATCAACCCTAAGACCGAAGGCGACCGACCTACCCGCACCTCGACGCCCGTTCAAGATCATCCCCGCCGGCAGGTTTGCCAAGGTGAGGGGTCGCCAGTTCGAATCTGGTCGCCCGCTCGGACAAAAACCCCCCTGGTGACAGGGGTCTTTCATGCCCGCGTCTTCATAAGATCGGCCGGGCCGGACAAAGATCCCCCCTCGATACCGCTGATCTACGTGGCTAGGTTGCGTTATATCCCGCAGGGCCTTCCGCCGAGTACGCGCTCGGCGATCGCGCAGGCAGTGTCCTTCACGCAGGTGGGTAGGTGAGGGTCACATCCTGCAGAGGCCGAGGCAGCGGTCGGCAACATAGTCAGCGAACTCAAGCTGAGTATCAGTGCGGCAGCGGCGCGGCGGATCTTCATCAACGATTCCTCCTGGTCGGTCGAGGGCTCTCATCCGCGAACCCGTTTCGGCACGCTTCTACGGGGATGGGAGATCTCCTCCCACCGACTGATCACCTGGTCCGCCTCCCGGAAAGAACCATCCATCGATCTCAGGGAACCGGACTTTGCGGAGCGCTCGTGACATCGTGGGTTGCACCAACTGTTCGGGACGCCCGCCCGCGGCGCGTACCCCCTCATAAGCCATATATCGCTGTGCGGTCTCCAGAGATACTCCTTGAACCCCGATGTAACGCTGTTTCCTCCGCAGTAGCGTTCAACAGCAGGCCGACGTCGGCACGCCATCTGGCTTCGACGTTCCATGTAGCAAGCGTCGTACGGGATCTAGACCTCGCCGGGGACCCGTTCCCTCGCTGGAAGGTCATTAACGACAGGAGAGGCAGATGGATACGACCGTAGCCTCATCGCACAGCTCGGGTCTGGTTGGAGGTGACGAGCGTGGTCGACACGCCTCCCTGCGGACGCCGACGTTGTGGGGAGTAGTCGTCGGGGTGCTCTATGCCGCGGCGCCACTTGGATTCTGGTGGCTCGAGGCGGCGACTGTTTACGCGATGGGGCTCGCGATCATCGCGTCTGTCTATGTCGGCCTTGCGGTGGCAGATGGGCGCTCGACCGTCATCGCAGCTGAGGTTTTAGTTGCAACGGGTTTCATAATCGTGGCGACCATCAGCGTTACCGGATCACCTTGGCTCGCCGTGATCGGCTTAGCCGGCCACGGGCTCAAGGATCTCTGGCAACACCGTCGACATTTCGTTGCCAACACTCGATGGTGGCCCCCGTTCTGCGTCGTAGTGGACTGGGTAGCTGCGGTGATCATCGCGATCGCGTTGATCTCAGGGGCCAACTTTCACTGATGACTCCTAAGGAAGGGTCGAAAGCAGGAATGGGAGCCATGCCGAGTAGTCCTGATCCAAAGCTCATCGAGCGGATCGGGGCCGTTGCGGGAAAGGTCCCGGGGGTCGCCTTGGTCGTGGTTGGAGCGGAAGGGGTACGCGCTCGGGGTTCGACGGGTTACGCCGACCTCTTGTCGCACGCGCCGATGACCACGGGGGTGGTGGCTCCCTGGTTCTCGATGACGAAGATTGCGACCGCTACCTTGGCCTTGCGGCTGGCTGAAGCGGGAACGATCGAGCTAGACGAACCGGTTGCGGGGCTTGTGCCCAAGATGACGTTTCTGCAACCTTCCGAGTGGGCGAGGAAGATCACGCCTCGCCACCTATTGCAGCACAGCGCAGGGCTGCGCAATCCGCTCCCGGTGAGATGGGTTCACCCGGCCGCTGAACCTCCCCCTGATCCGGAGGCGTTCCTCACCCGTCTTCTGAGCACGCACCGCAAGCTCCGGTGGGAGCCCGGAGCGCGAACCAGCTACTCGAACCTAGGCGCGTTGATCCTCGGGGCCGCGCTGACAGCGCGGACCGGCCGGGCCTTCGACGCTCTGATGCGGACCGAGATCCTGGAGCCGCTCGGAATGACGGCTACAGGGTTCGGTGATGAGCTCAAGGGAGCACCAAGAGCAACTGGTTATCACCCACGAGGCAATCCCCTTCGCTACTTCCTGCCCGGTTGGGTGCGCGGCGATCCGGTAGGGCGGTGGTTGACACTCGAGCCATTCGCTCTCGATGGAGCACCGTACGGGGGCTTGGTGGGCACCGCCGACGATGCGGCGCGTTTCCTGCAGATGCATCTTTCGAACGGCGGATTCCAAGGTCGAGTGATCCTGGGACCAGAGGTGGCGTCTGACATGCGTCGGATCAGCCTGCAAGGAAAGCGCTACGACCTCGGGTTGGGTTGGTTCCGGCCGGCTAGTCGGAGGGATTCCACACCCGGATTCGTCGAACATCTCGGGGGCGGAGCTGGGTTCTTTAACTGCATGCGGGCGTATCCCACAAAAGGGGTGGGGGCGATCGTCGTCGGTAACGCTACGCGGTACGACGTGGATTCGGTAGCAGCGCTTGCATTGGATTACGCAGGATGAATCTGGGCGGAGCCCATCGTGGGTTCGTGCTGAAATAGGCCCCACGTTACGTTGGCGGGAGCGGTCGTTCTGCAGTCGGAGTTGCTGCATCCAGCCTTCGGTGTCGTGGGATTGATCCTGGGTCCGTTGTTCTTGGTGGGCTCGATGGAGTTCGTAGGGCCAAACGAGTATGGCGGTTGGAAGTTCGCGGGGACGCTTGTTCCCATCACGTACATCGGCTGGTCGTTGTGGTTACTCGCGATGGGGATCGCACTGCTGGTCTAACGCATCGAAGAGTGCGCTAGCGGGCTTGGAGTGCATCCAAGCCGACGGCCGTGGCCAGGACGAGGCGCCTGTCGAGGGTGTGGTTGATATCCGGCGTCAGATCGATCGTGTAGATGTCGGCGAACTTCCACAGATGTCTCCGGTGGTCGCCGATGACGGCCCCGTCACGCTGGAAGACGAAGTGGTAGGGGATGGGAAGCCAGTTCGCAAAGTTGCCTACCTGCGGGAGGAACCCGACGAGCCGGCGAAAGAGAGCCACGAACAGGTTCTTCTCGGTGACCCGGGCGACCTCGCTCTCACCCGCGTCGTACAGGACGTATGTGGAGCGAAGGAGACTGGCGCCGAAGACCTTCTGGATCTGACCGATGCGTTCACCCTCCGGCGTGGTGACGTCATAGCGTGCAGCCGGGTCAAAGCGTTGCCGGGCCTTGATGCGCATCAGTTCTTGGGTCCGGCTGTCATCGACATAGAAGCGGATGTCCTCCTTGAACTTGAATCGCTTCTGTTGAACGAAGCTGAACGGCACTCCGGGTGTGTCCGTCATGCCTTGCGGTAGGGAGAACTCGTACTCATTGATCACAAGGCGGAATCTCTGCCGAAGGATGAAGCGGTCGTGTTGATTGGGATCCACCGACGATGAAGAGCTCACCGGTGCATCGTACCCAGCCGGGCGGGCTCAAACTGGGGCTTGGCCTTCAGCCGTCGAGATCCGGGTCACGACTAGGGCCCCAACCTCCAGTTTCAGGCCGGCCTCGCAGGTAAGCGGGAGACGGCGCGCACCGCCGCCAGCGCCCCTACCGAGTTGATGCCGGCGTGCAGCACAACCGGAGCGAGGAGTCCGCCGGTCTCGAGACGCAACCACGTCAGACTGATCCCGGCCATCGTGGTGAAAACGACTGCTCCGATGACGGCCCTCCGCGCCTTTCGCGATGAGGCGGCAGGGTCGTTGATGCGGACGCCCTTGATCGTGGGGGAGATGTGCCACAGTCCGAAGGCGATCGACGCAAACAGCGCAGCCCCGAAGGATGAATGACCCACGTCGATCCACACCGGGTACAGAACGCCACGGAACACCAGCTCCTCGGGCGCAGCGGTCCCCAGCGGGATGCGCACCAGGACGTAATAGACGAAGGAGCGGCCATGCATGCCCTCGACACGCCGATCGGCGATCAGTCGAGCGCGCCGGGACGATGCGATGGCGAACACGACGACGGCGAAGACGGCCAGAAATGCGATCGGTATGAACAGATCGGTGACGTCGCCCTCGAGTCCCAGCTCGGCCTTCGATAGGTCCAAGGTAGCGGCGGCCACGGCCGTGACGATGCCGGCGACGGCGAGGTTGAGTGGTACGTAGGCCCATCCGTGGAACGGCTCCCAGCGGTTGACCACGTTGTTGTAGGCGACGACGATCATCGACAACGCGAGCGCGAACCGCATCGTTACCGCTTACACGGTCTCGTCATCATCGGCAACGGCGCGTGAGGGGCGTCGGGCGATGATCCACAAGGGTTACCTCCGTGCCCGAGCTCGTAGGTCTGAATGCATTCTTCGTCGTGCTGTTCATCGGATCGGCCCTCCTCTTTCGACTGGCTGCGCGGCAGCAACCTCCCGCGGGCGCAGGGCCGGTGGATTGAACCGCCCTTCGGCGGCCGCCGCGTTTAGCCCCCGTACGGCTAGTCGCCGACCCATTCGTCTAAAGGTATGGACACGGCAAGGCCCGAGAAGTCTCCTCGGTCGCGCATCTGCTCGGCCACGCCGGCCATGGCTGCGGCGGCAACCCATGTGAGCTGACCTCCCACGCTGATGCGTTGGCCTCCCGCCTCGACCATCATCTGCATCGTGAGGCCGGCGTGAGCCAGCAGGTTGACGGGCTTGGAGACGGATGCGCAGATCGAGCGCATCTCGTCGATGCTCTTGACTCGCGGTGCGTACAAGACGTCCGCCCCGGCCCCCTCGTAGGCCTGCAAGCGGGCGATCGTGTCGTCGAGATCGGGATTGTCGCGGACGAAGTTCTCGGCTCGCGCGGTGAGCATGAAGGGGTGGCCCAGCCCTCGCGCCGCGTCCACGGCGGCGGCGACCCGGTCGACGGCTTGCTCGAGCGGGTAGATACCACTCTCCTCGTCCCAATCCTCGATCGAGCCACCTACGGCACCGGCTGCAGCGACGCGACGTATCGCGGTCGCCGCGGCATCGGGGGCGGCGCCGTAGCCGTTCTCCAGGTCGACGCTGATGGGAAGGCTCGTCGCACGGTCGAGTAACGCAACGTGGGCGCATACCTCATCGAGAGTGACCTTCCCGTCCGCCCGACCGAGGGTGAAGGCGAACCCCGAGCTGGTGGTCGCCAGCGCTGGGAACCCCAGAGCCTCCAATGCTCTCGCCGAGCCGACGTCCCAGGGATTCGGGATGATGAAAGGCTCACCCTCATGTAGGGAACGGAACTTCGCGGCTTTCTCTTCTTGCGTCACCTGCACTCCGATCATCTGGTGATCCAAAGGCTTTTACCTTGCGTATCTGACTAAGATATCTACATGCTCCCCGAGGGTTACACGTCGGTTCCTGCGCGCCCGGAGATGGCGCCCGAACTCACCGCGCTTATAACCCGGTACGACACCCGCAACGGAGCGATGCAGGATTTCCAGGTCGAAGACATGCGGGAGATCTTCCGCGAGCCGCTTCTAGACCCCGAGCGCGACACCCTCCTGATAACGAGAGATTCGGAGATGGCGGCGTGCACGATGTTGTGGCAGAGGTTGCTCCACGAGCGCGCCGTCGCGTTCGGAGTGGTCGACCCCGCCCATCTCGGCGTCGGCCTCGGCGCTCACCTCGCCGATTTCATCGAACGGCGAGCGCGGGAGATCCAGACCGACGGAGGGAAGACGCTGCGGCTCCACTGGTTCGTCGAGGTCGACGATGCCGCGGCGAACGACCTGGCGCTGGCACGTGGCTTCGCCGTCGTGCGCGGGAACTACACGATGCGTATCGAGTTCGACGGGAGCCCGATCTCGGTGGACGTGCCCGACTGGATGACCCTGCGTAACTGCACTCCCGAGGATCTGACGTTATGCCACCGGCTCATCGAGGAGACGTTCGCCGAGCATTTCGGACACACCTCTCGCTCCTATGAGGAGTGGTACACAGGCCTTCCATCACGCGACGACTACGACCAGTCTCTGTGGTGGCTCGCATTCGAGGGGGACGAGCCGGCCGGGATCCTCACGGGTTTCCTCCTCGACGACGAGACCGGGTGGGTCGCCGATCTCGGTGTGCGCGAACCGTACCGGAAGCGGGGGATAGGGGCCGTCTTGCTGCGCACCGCCTTCGCAGAGTTCCAGCGGCGGGGGATGAAGGCCGTAGGCCTCGGCGTCGACGCCCAGAACGAAACGAGAGCGGTCGCTCTGTACGAGCGGGCCGGGATGTCCGTCGCTCGCGCCTACTGGACCTACGAGAAGAACTACTCGTAGAGGGCTCGCGGGAGGTGGCCGCGGGCGCCGGAGGCATCGGCGTGGTTGTCGGATGATCGACACCGACCTTCGGCCCGAGATGTCTTGATAAGGCCCCGGAGGTGTGCGCTACTTGACGCACGAACCCTCGAAAGGAAGGACGCCTCGTGAAGGGGCGCACCCCCGCGCTGGCGGCTGCGGTGGCAGCGGGCCTGATGATCCAGTTCGGCGCGTCCGGGTCCGCTGCCAAGCCCGCACCTCGATGCATGGGCAAGGCCGCGACGAAGGTCGGGACCGCCCAAGCGGACACCATCAGAGGTACGAAGGAACAGGACGTCATCGTCGCCAAAGGAGGTGACGACCTCGTCGAAGGGCGCGGGGGGAACGACTTGATCTGCGGTGGTGCCGGTTTCGATTCGATCTACGGGCAAGGGGGGAGGGACAAGCTCGCGGGCGGGGGCGCGACAGATTTCCTCGATGGAGGCTTTGGGGACAACGTCATCGACGGCGGTCCGGCCGGAGACTGGGCCTACTATGGGGCCTCCTCGGTGGGAGTGGAGGCCGACCTCGCCGAAGAGGAAGCGACGGGCGAGGGAACCGACCGTTTCATCTCGATCGAGGCGCTGTGGGGCAGCGGATTCGACGACGTTCTCAACGGCGGCGACAACGACGACACGATCTTCGGAGGTTCGGGCGACGACACCATAGATGCGCGCGCCGGCTTCGATTACGTCGCCGGCGATGACGGCGAGGACGAGTTGAACGGTGGATCGACCGGCCTCATAGATTTCGACGTGGCTTATTACCGCTTCGCCACCGCGGCGGTCGACGTCGATCTTGCTACCGGCACGGCTACGAGCGAGGCGGGGAACGACGAGCTGATCGACATAGAAGGGGCATGGGGATCCGATCACGACGACACCCTCAGAGGAACAGCACAGAAGAACGCGTTCGCCGGTTCCCTAGGCGATGACCTGATCGACGGTCGCGACAACTTCGATGCCGTCGTCTATTGGGCCTCGCCGGCGGGCATCGAGGCGGATCTCGGATCGGGCACGGCAACGGGTGAGGGAACAGACACGATGGAGAACATCGAAGGGATAAGCGGGTCACCGTTCGGGGATGACGAGCTCCTCGGCGACGAGAACGACAACTACCTCGACGGCTTCGGCGGGAACGACTCGATGATGGGTCTCGAGGGTGATGACTGGCTGTCGGGTGGCGCGGGCGACGATCAGATGGACGGGGGGCCGGGGAGCTTCGACCTCGCGGAGTTCTACGAGACGAGCCCCGTCACCGCCAACCTCGCGAGCGGTACGGCGTCCGGCGAGGGAGCGGACACTTTGGCCGGCATCGAGGCGCTGTTCGGAACGCTGCAGGGCGACCACCTGATCGGGGATGCCAACCCCAACTTCTTCTTCGGCTCCGGAGGTGATGACCTGATCGAGGGCGGCGACGGCGACGACGGACTTGACGGCGGCGACGGTATCAACGAGTTGCTCGGGCAGGGAGGGATCGACAACTGCGTCGGCTCGCCGGGCTCCGATTGCGAAGACAACGCCGCGCCGACCCCACACATCCTCTACATCGACGTGCTCGCGGCGTCGTCTCTGAGGAGGAACTTCTAGCCGCTCCTCGATCGGCGCGGCAGGAATGACCGGCGTTGCGCGGAACCTTTACCGTATGAAGAAGACACTGGTTTCCCTCGTCGGTCTCGCCCTCGCCTTCTCGGTCGTACCCGCCCTGGCCGGCCCCACCAAGGGCTCCTTCTCGGCTCAGCTACTGCCGTTCCCGAAGCTGGCTGCAGTGGGCGACCCGGCCGGGATCACGGAGCCGGGATGTCTCGCGGGGCAGGAGGACGTCCATTGGACGGCGGAGGCATTCAAGGCCCCGAAGAAAGGGACGCTTGAGGCAACCAGCGCCGGATTCACCGGCGACTTCGACCTCTACCTCCTCGATGACGCCGGCGTGCCGCTCGTGAGGAGCGAGAACGATCAGACGCTCGACCAGGCGCCCCCCGAGGAGTCGGTCGCGATGCCGCTCGCCAAGGGCCAAGCCGTCCAGATCGCCGTCTGCAACTGGTTGGGCGCTCCCGACGTCACCGTCGACTGGGTCTTCAAGGCGACGAAGAAGAAGCGCTAGGTCCAGAGGGCCCGGCCCAGGGGTCTGCGAGGCCGCCGATTGACACCCTGGGTGGCTGAAGGAAGACTGTCCGGATTCGCGCCGTATCCCGAGGCCGTTTTCCCGAGGAGGTCCCATGGCCCAGGCTCTGACTCCCGAGGAGATCCGTAAGGCGACGTTCCACGTCACGATGCGCGGCTACGCGCGCGACGAGGTGGACGAGTTCCTTGCCGCCCTCGCGAAGCTGGTGGCGACGCTCACCGAGAGGGCCGAGACGGCTTACTTGAACCTCGGCGTCAGGATGGGGGAGCTTCTCCAAGAGGCGAAGGACGCGGCCGACGAACTGCAGTCGACGTCGCGCGCCGAGGC
>JBOGXG010000378.1:0-3831 GCA_050694195.1 Actinomycetota bacterium
CCTTCGGCATCCCTGATCGCCCCGATAAGCCCACCCCCGGCAGGGATGGCGCTAGGTAGGAAATCGACCTCTGCGGCCTCGGACTTGAACGCCGGACCCGGTCATTCGCCGGATTAGTCCCCTTGGACTAGTCGGCCCGGGCGAACCCCCCCCAGGAGCACCATTCCGCGGGGATCGGGACGCCCGCGAATAGGATTCGCGCTCATGAGCCGTTATTCGACCCTCCTGGCGGACGACGTGCCCGAGCTGCGGAAGCTCCTCCGTCAAGTCCTCGAGTGGAGCGAGCGATTCGAGGTCGTCGCCGAGGCCGCGAACGGTCTCGAGGCCGTGGAGCTGACCGAGCGCCATCGTCCCGACCTCGTGCTCCTCGACATCTCGATGCCGGTCCTTGATGGGATGGGGGCGCTCCCCCGCCTGACCGAGGTCTCACCGAAGACCAAGATCGTGATCCTGTCGGGGTTCGAGGCGGGACCGCTGGAAGGTCCCGCTCTGGCCGGCGGAGCCTCGGCGTTCATCGAGAAGGGCATCGCACCCGGCGAACTCGTGTCCCGACTACTGAAGATCCTCGACGGCGGCGCACCGGAGCGCAGCCCATTCAGCGAGCGCCGGATGCCGTCGTCGCTCCTCGATATCCCCGTCGAGGAGATGATGTCCCTGGTCGCACACGAGATCCGCAATCCGCTCGCGGTGATCCAAGGGTTCGGTACCGAGCTCCAGAACCGCTGGGAGCGGATCCCCGATTCTCAGCGCCTCGATGCCGTCACGCGGATGACCGAGCGCGCCCGTTATCTAAATACCGTCGTCAACAATCTCATGTCGATGAGGAGGCTGGAGGCGGCGCACGAATGGGCGGAGCCGCGTCCGGCGTCTGTGGCCGAACTCGTCGAGAGGTTGGTCGACGAACTGGTCGAGTTGGCGAGGGACCGCGAACTCACGTTCGAAGTGGAACCGAACCTTCCGGACGTACTCGTCGACACGGCTAGGCTGCGGCAGGTGATGACGAACCTCACGGTGAACGCCGCGAAGTTCTCGCCCTCCGGAACGCCGGTGCAGTTGTTCGCCACGAGCCATCCGTCCGGCGTCGCGTTAAAAGTCGTCGATCAGGGGCCGGGCATCCCCGAGGATCAGCGAGAGGCCATCTTCGGCAAGTTCAAGCGGTTACAGAAGGGTGGATCCGGTATCGGACTCGGCCTCTACATCTCCCGCGCCCTCGTGCGTTCGATGTCGGGAGACCTATGGGTCGAGGACGCTGCACCGGGGGCAAGGTTCGTCTGTTCACTCCCGGTCGCCGATCGACGGGCGACGACCTAGCGGTTGCAGCCGGGACGCCCTCGCTGACATCGGGGACGCTTGGGCTCCGGCGGTTCGATCTGCTCCCTCGTCTGCGCGGTAGGGATCTGGGCCGCGACATCGGCCCCCACCGGCCCGAACGGAGCGTTGGTGAAGGGCCGGTTGGGGCAGGCGTACAGCGTTTCGATCTCCGGTGGTCCGCTCGTCTCGAACTCGTTCTTGAAGAAACAGTTGTTTTCCCCTCCCCCGTCGAACGCGAGGTCGTACAGCCCGGAGCCCGAGATCTCGTTCCCCCACACGCGATTGTTGATCGGAACGCTGTTCGGCTCGATGCTTGGGGTGATGAGGACGCCGTAGCGCTTGTGATCCTCGATCACGTTCCCGCGCGCGACTCCATTGTGGATCCCGGCGAACCAGATGCCGGTTCCATACGGAACTCCGACGGTCTCGGAGATGCCTGCTGCGGGGATCGTCTCGTAGTTGTTCTTCTTGACGATGTTGTCGAGCATGATCGTGCCGCGATTCGGCGCGTATTCCTCGGTGGGAAGCGTGTTGGGAGCGATCCCTACGGCGTTGTGGACGAACCGCGAGTCGCTGATGACAACGCCGGTCGCGTTCGTGCCCGAGTAACCGAGATAGTTCTTGACGGAGACGACGTTCTCTATCAGGGCGGAACAAGCCATGCATTGCCCGATGTAGAACGATGAGTCTCCGCTCCCGTAGCCGTACGAATCCCGGATCACGCCGTCGTACGAGTTGAAGGCATAGATCCCGTACGTGCGGTTCTTGATCGAATCGATCCTGGCCGCCAGGTATCTCTCCGTGTCATTGAAGAAGATCCCGTTGCCCGTGTAGTTCCGAACGGTGAGATTCTTGATCGACACGTTCCGGGCGCCGTCCACGACGAAACCGTTTCCCTTCTTGTCGCGCCCGTGGAGGACGGTCCTGAAGCGATCGACGCCGCGGATGACGATGTTGCGGCCGGTCACCAGGACGGTCTCCATATAGGTACCCGGCTTGATGACGACCGTTGTGCCGGGCGTGGCCGCGTTCACGGCCTTCTGGATCGTGGGGAAGTCATCGGGTACGACGAGCCGGCGGCGGCGGTCCTTGTCATCATCCTCGCCCTCCGGTGGGGGCGGGTCGCCGACGATCACGAGCCCCCACATCCCGACCTGCCCCTTCGCGCCGTGGAGGGTGCAGTGGTAGTAATAGTAACCCTCATTATCGAAGGTGTGCTCGAACTGAGCTCCCGGTCTCATCGTTCCCGACCTGAACTCACCTTGCTCGTCAGACTTGATGTCGTGCGTCCGGCCCCCCTGGTTGGTCCAGATCACGGTGTCCCCGGGGTCGATGCGGATCTCTCGAGGATCGAACCGGTTGTCGCGTACGGCGACCGTCTGCGTCGCTCCATGGGATGAACCTGGGAGTCCCAGCACCATCGCGGCCGCGGCGAGGCCGACGATAAGCGCCTGCAGCGCCAACCCCCGAGACCGGGCTCTAGCCGCCATGGTGCGACCCGGCGCCGCCGTGCTCGCCGCTCCACGAGCGCAAAGCATCCCTCGTACCTTTCGACAACGTTCCGTCGGGATCCCTCACCGCGAAGATGCCGGCCATACCGGCGTCGGAGTGGCCCTGGACGTGACAGTGATACATCCACGCGCCGGGACCGACGTGCTCGCCGGCGATCACCTGGAAGCCGAACGAGTCGGCGGGCCCGACGACTCGGTTGTCGATGATCGGTGTCTCGTCGGCCGGCGACCTTAAGACACCCGTTCTGTTGTCCGCCCATCGATGACCGTGGAGATGGAACGTATGGAACAGCTCGCCGTGCCCGATGACGATGAACTCGACGCGTTCACCCAGGTCGGCCTTTATCGTGGGGGTCCGCGGAGCGCGTTTCAGGTTGAAGCTCCTCCCCTGCATGACGAGGACGTGCGGCGCGCGGTCGGGCCGTAAGTCGCCGGCTCGGCGAACCACCAAGGCGCCGAACAATCCCTTCTTGATACCGGTCGTCCCATGCGGGGTTCCCATGCAGTGGTCGTGATAGTGCCAGTAGCCGGCGCTACCCGGGTCGATCGACCCATCCGTTCGCGTGTTGGGCGCGTGCGCCTGGACGACATAGGTGCGAGCCCTGCCCGGCTCGACGCAACTGTTGTTCAAGCGCGTGCCATCACTGGCGACGGTGTAATCGACACCGTGGGGATGGAAACTCAATCGCTCGTCCGTGTCGTTAACCAGGTTTATCTGCAGGCAATCTCCCTCTTCCATCTGGATCGTCGGTCCCGGGATGCGAGCCGAGTTCCGTGTCCGCCCGTAGCCGATCTTCCCGTTCTTCAACCTCTCGGCGAAGAGGCTCATGGAATCGGTCGGATCGTCGCATACCTGATCGTCGGGCCCGAGTTGAGGCGCGAGGCCTCGGGCACCGATCGTCTCCATCCCCGCAGTTGCGGCGAGCAATATCGAGATACCGATGATGGCGCGCACGCTGCGGGGCCCCGTCTCGCCTATTGTTTGCCTGAACACGGGACAAGATTAAGG
>JBOGXG010000379.1:0-30972 GCA_050694195.1 Actinomycetota bacterium
ACTTGATGATGTCGATCTTCTCGCCGCGGAGCTCGTTCATGACCATCCGGACGCGCGATCCCTTCGCTCCCACGCAGGCGCCGACGGCATCGACGTTTCGATCGTTGGAAAACACGGCGATCTTCGAGCGGTGACCCGGCTCCCGGGCTACTTGCTTGATCTCGACGACACCATCGAGGATCTCGGGAACCTCGAGCTCGAACAAGCGTCTGATCAGGTTGGGATGCGTGCGAGACACGATGATCTGCGGGCCCCTCGCCGATTTCCGCACGTCGACTATGTAGGCCTTGAGGCGCGCCGCGTGCTCGTACCGCTCGTGTGGGATCTGCTCCTGCGGAGGCATCAGAGCCTCGGTCTTGCCGAGGTTCAGGATCGTGTACCTGTGGTCCTGTTGCTCGACGATGCCCGTCACGATGTCGCCGACGCGTCCTTCGTATTCACCGTACGTGATGTCGCGCTCCGCCTCCCGTAGACGCTGGAGGATCACCTGCTTCGCGGTCTGTGCCGCGATCCGGCCGAAGTCCGCCGGCGTGTCCTCCCACTCCTTGAGGAGCGTCACCTCTTCGGTGTCGGGATCGATCTCGACGTCCTGCGCGTAGACGGTGACGTCCCCGCTCTCGTGATCGATGACCGCGCGCGCCTGCCGGGTCTCGTCCGCCCCGGTCACTTTGAGATATGCGGAGGCCAGCGCTTTCTCGATCGCTTCCACGAGCGTGTCGAAAGAGATCCCGCGCTCCCGCTCGAGCTCGCGCAGCGAGTCCATGGGGATCTTCATCTGTGTCCGTCTCCCTCCATCCCGCTCATCACCATTCGAAAACCGTTCTCGCCGTCTTTATCTGGTCGTACGGCACACCCACACGTTCGTCTCCGAGGTCGACGTGTACCGCGGACTCGTCTGCGTCGGCGATCACACCGTCGAGACGATTGCTGTCCCCGACGAGCCGGTCATGCGTCTTCAACGTGACCTTCTCGCCCACCGATAACTTGAAATGCTCGGCGTAACGCAACGTTCGTTCGAGCCCGGGCGAGGACACCTCCAGCGTGTAGCGCCCGGACAACGGATCTCTCAGATCGAGGCCCCTCGAGATCTCCTCCGAGACCTCGGCGACGGTGTCGAGGTCGATCCCACCCTCGGCATCGACCATCACCCTGACGATCGCTCGCCCGGGCTGCCCCGCCATCTCTACGTCCCAGAGGCGCAGTGAGCGGCGTCGAGCGACCGACTCGGCGAGGTCCCTGACCTCATCGAGAGCACTCATGCCACTCCCCTTCCAGCACCCAGTTGCGCCGAAAAATGAAGCCCCTCCGAAAAGGGGCTTCGCCTCGAAAGCGCTACCTGTCTGCCATTAACTGTAGGTAAAACTCCTGCTCACAGCGGGTTTGAGCTTAACATGCCGTCGTCGGTATGCGCCCTCTACCGGCTCCCCGGTACGCCGATGCCTTTTCAGGAAACCAGACAGGTCGAACCACCGATCGTCCGAAAAAAGGCTCGCTAGGGATCGCGTCTCTTGCGTTTGATCCACCTGTACAGCAGAAAGCCCGCTATGAGAGCGACGACCAAGAGAAAGGGACCGGCGTACTTGAACCATTCCCATCCTGTGCAGGGACCGTCGCAGTACATCTATCGGGCCACCTGCCTCCCTGGTAAGCCCTCTGGCCTCGCGCTCGTCTTGCGTAGCTTCATCAGGTCCGAGCTTTCGGTCCGAGGTGAGGGTACTCCTCGCACCCCCCAGCCACAGGAAATAGTGCGCAGAACGGCTGCTGGCCTTCTCAGCGCGAAACCCGTACGTCTACGTACACCTTTCGCGCCCAGAACGCCGACCCTGGGTTTCCGGGTTCGGGTTCCCGTCAAAGCAGGCGGGTTCGGCTCCTAGGAACGACTTGCGGAGAAAGGCCCGCGTCAGCGGTCCTTTCGGAGCAGAGTGAGCGCAGCGAACGGGGAGCCCGTAGAGCCGGTACCCGCCGACGCTATTTGCGGCCGGCGTTCGGTCTCTTGCCGTGGTTCGCTTTGTTCTTGCGGCGGGTGCGGCGCTTCCGGCCTCGCTTCGCCATGTCGTCCTCCCGGGGGCTCGATGTCGGAGACGATCAGCCTACGGGGTGCGACCCATCCCGATGTCCATGAGGGCGCGGCGTCCGGCCCCCTTGACCACGGTCGCACCGCCCTCGGAGTCGCCGCCGGCGGCGCGGATCTCCGCCGCCACCCTCTCGGCTTCTTCCAGCAGAGCCTCCACGAGCCTGTCGTGCGGGACCCACCCGATCTGCTTGCCCTTGGAGAAGAGGAGTCCTCGGCCGGGGCCGGCGGCGATGCCGATATCGGCGTCTTTCGCCTCGCCGGGGCCGTTCACCTCGCAGCCCATCACCGCTATCTGCATCGGTGGGAGATCCATCTTCTCGATAGCACGCTCGACCTCGTCGGCCAGCGCGAACACGTCCAGTTCGGCGCGCCCGCACGACGGGCAGGCGACGAAATCGAAGGAGTCCTCGCGGATCCCGAGGGTCTGAAGGATCTGCTTGCCCACCTTCACCTCTTCGACGGGATCGGCGGTTAGGGAGACTCGGATCGTGTCGCCTATCCCCTCCGCGAGAAGCGTCCCGATGCCGATCGCCGATTTGACGATGCCCTGTTTGGGGGTGCCCGCCTCGGTGACGCCGAGATGCAGCGGCACGTCGGTCTTGGCCGCGAGCAACCGGTACGCCGAGATCATCTCCGAGACGTTCTGATGTTTCACCGAGACCTTCACGTCGGTGAAGCCGTGCTCCTCGAGTAGACCCATCTCGTAGAGCGCGCTCTCGACCAGCGCGGCGGCGGTCGGCCGCCCGTACTTCGCAACCAGTTTCTTGTCCAGCGAGCCCGCGTTGACACCGATCCGGATCGGGATGGCCGCTTCGCGCGCCGCTTCGGCTACCTCTTTTATGTGTTTGGGATTTCGCATGTTGCCCGGATTCAGGCGCAGCCCGTGAACGCCGGCCTCGATCGCCATCAGCGCGAGCCGTACCGAGAAGTGGATGTCCGCGATGATCGGCACGCCACCCTCCTGGGCGATCAGTGGAAGAGCCTTGGCGTCGCCCTCGTGGGGAACGGCGACCCGGACGATGTCGGCTCCCTGCGTTGCCAGCTCGTGGACCTGGATCAGGGTCGCCTGGACGTCGTCGGTCTTGGTGGTCGTCATCGACTGGATCGATATCGGCGCATCACCACCGACGGCCACCGGGCCGACCTTGACCTGCCGCGACTTACGCCTCTCGTACATATGACCAGTGTAGGAGGGTCGCGGCCCTAGAACGGCACCCTCACCGGTCGCGCGAGGTCGAGGTAGAGGACGGCGACGAAGAGGATCACGAAGAACGAGATGACCGCGGCGGCGATCGGGATCAGCTTTCGCACGTCAACGCTCTTGCCGGTGATCGCCTCCCACCCGATGACCGCGAGATGTCCCCCGTCGAGCGGAGGGAGCGGCAACAGGTTCATGAGCCCGACGAACACGGTGAAGCCAACGATGAGGGCGATCAGGTTGAGGAGCTGTCCGGAGTCGACGCTCTCACTCGCGATGCGGCCGGCCCCCACGATCCCGAGCGGACCCTCGTCGACCTCACGCTCGCCCTCGCCCGATAAGGCGTCCCATAGCTCCCCTCCGAACACCATGCCGAACATGTCGCCGATACCTCTGACCGAGAGCCGGCTCACCTCCCATGTCTGGGACCCGGCGCTACCGATCGCGCCGATCAGCCCCTCCTTCTCGTAGAGGGGCTCCGGCGAGATGCCGACGAACCCGCCGACGTCCTCGCCTCCTTCGGCGGGGCGGATCTCCTCGCCCGGAGGCGCGTACTCGACGACCTCTCCGTCCTCCGAGAAGATCGCCGTGCCGACGTCGACCGTTTCGGTCCGCGTCTCGCCGTCATGAGCGACGCGGAAGGTGGCCTCCTCGCCCGCGTGAGCCTTGATGTAGGCCGAGATCTCCTCCCATGTGGGGTCGGCTTGGTCCCCCACCCCCACGATCTCGTCACCCGGGTCGAGTCCGAGTGCGGCCGCGGTGGTCGGCTCCCCGTCGAACTCCGATGTCACCGAGGCGATCTTGCTGCTGGCCTCTTCGCTGGGGAAGCCGATAGTCATCGCGGTGATCATCAGGATGAGGAAGGCGACGACGAAATGCGTAGCCGAGCCGGCGACGATCACGAGAGCCCGCTGCCAGCGCGGCTTGCTGAAGTAGGCGCGGGGCTCGTCCTCCGGCGGTACCTCTTCGTAGGGATTCATCCCGACGATCTTCACGAAGCCTCCGAGCGGGAGGGCTTTCACGCCGTACTCGGTCTCGCCTCTCTGGGTCGACCACAGGGTCGGTCCGAAGCCGACGAAATACTTCGTCGCCTTGAAGCCGAACGCCTTCGCCACCAGGAAGTGACCCGATTCGTGGATCATCACGACGACGAGGATCGCGACGATGAAGATGATGACGCCGGTCATACCTGCGATCCCGATGCGCTCATCGACGCATCCGTCATCGCCTCGTCGGCCGCGCGCCGAGCCCACGCATCGACCTCCATCACCGACTCCAGGTCCGACGCGTCCTGCGGTTCGTGTGCATCGAGAACGGTCTGAACTATCGCGGGGATGTCCTGGAACGAGATGCGCCGGTCCAGGAAGGCCGCCACCGCGACCTCGTTGGCGGCGTTGAGGGCGGCCGGGAAGGTCCGGCCGGCCTCACCGGCGCGGTACGCGAGACCGAGGGATGGGAAACGGCCGTGATCTACGGGTTCGAAGTCGAGGGAGCCGACCGCGGCGAGGTCGACGCGCGAATATGCCGGCGCGATCCGCTCCGGCCACGCCAGTGCAGCCTGGATCGGGGTGCGCATGTCGGTGGGGGCGGCCTGCATGATCACGGACCCGTCCACCATCTCGACCATCCCGTGAACCACGCTCTGTGGGTGGACCACGACGTCGATGCATTCGTAGGCGAGGGAGAAGAGGTGATGGGCCTCGATCACCTCGAGGCCCTTGTTCATGAGCGTTGCGCAATCGATGGTGATCTTTGGACCCATCGACCAAGTCGGATGCGCGAGTGCGTCCTCCGGCGCGACCCCCGTCAGGTCGCGACGACCGCGGAACGGTCCCCCGGAGGCCGTGAGCACGATGCGCTCGACCTCGATGATGTCCTGCTCCTGAAGACACTGGGCGATCGCGGCGTGCTCGGAATCGACGGCGACGATCTCGCCCCCGCCCGACGCGGCGGCGGCCAGACAGACCTCGCCTCCCGCGACGAGGCTCTCTTTGTTCGCCAGCGCGAGCCGTTTGCCGGCGCGAAGCGCGGCGACGGACGCGCGCAGGCCCGCCGCTCCCACCACCGCGTTGACGACGATGTCCGCGTCGTCGTGCGCCGCCATGCGAACCGCCTCGTCACTGCCTAGGCCCGACATCGCGACTCCTGTCGCGGCGACCTGCTCCTCGAGCGCGGCGCCGTCGGAGCCCGCAACGAGCCCCGACAACGAGAAACGCTCGGGATGGGCGAGGACGACATCGATCGTCTGACGCCCGATCGAGCCGGTGGAACCGAGAACGACGACGCGCCTGGCCCGCTCAGTTTTCACAACGAGATTGTCCCACCTGACCGCGGCTACGGCAGATGACTACAGAACGACCAAACGGATGTAGGCGTACGCCGCAGGAGCGCAGAAGATGATCGCGTCGAGGCGGTCGAGGAAGCCTCCATGACCCGGCAGCAGGCGCCCGGAGTCCTTGATGCCGATCTCTCTCTTCGCCATGGATTCGACGAGATCGCCGACCGGCGCGAGCAGGCTGCAGATACCGCCTATCGCGAGACCATCGAGAACGCCGAGCCCGTCGACGGCGGCTCCGAACCCCATCCCTCCGAGGAGTGCCGCTGCCATACCTCCGAAGAACCCCTCCCACGACTTCGCCGGTGAGATCGCGGGGGCCATCTTGCGTCTGCCGAAACGCGTGCCGGCGAAGTAAGCACCGATGTCATCGAGAGCAGTGATCAGCACGAACGCGACCAGCATGGCGAGCCCGTGCTCGTCGATCCTGAGGATCGATACGGCCCCCGCGCCGCCGCCTCCGATCCACGCGACTCCCAGCAGCGTCCAGGCGACGTCGGACATCGGGGACCTGCCGCGACCCGGACGCAGCGCCAGTAGGAAGGCAGCCAGAAGTGTGACGCCGAGTACGAGCGCGACGAAACGCGGCTCTTCGATATAGGCAACCCACAACATGCCGGCTCCCCCGGCGACGCCGAGCGCGACCACCGGTCTGTGTCCCGTCTGTACGAGCGCGTCCATCAACTCGAACAGCGCGACCAGCACGACGGTGGCCGCCAGCACGAAGAAGGCCGTTACGCCGAGGAGGTAGCAGACGACGATGAGCCCGACGAGGATCAGGGCGGTGACGACCGCCTCCTTGAGGGATCTACCCTTGGCGGGAACCGGTGAGGGACCGCTTTCTGCGGACCCGGTCGGATCAATCGGCTCGATCAGCGGTACCCCTTCGCTCACGGATGGAGCCCCTCTAGACCTCGGAGAGTTCCGCTTCCTTGCGTTTCAGGTTCTCATCGACTTCGGCAACGTAGCGGTCCGTGAGCTTCTGAAGCGATACCTCGGCGCCTCGCTCTTCGTCCTCCGAAAGGGTCCCGTCCTTCTTCATCCGCTCGAGTTCCTGTTTGGCATGCCGGCGCGCCCCGCGGACGGCGACGCGACCTTCTTCCGCGCGTACGTGCGCGACCTTGGTCAGTTCCTTCCGCCGCTCCTCGGTCAGCTCGGGGAACGCCAGGCGGATCACGGTTCCATCGTTGTTGGGCGTGATCCCCAGATCCGACGACAGGATCGCCTTCTCGATGCCGGAGATCGAGTTCGGGTCGTAGGGGGCGATAACCATGAGACGAGGCTCGGGAACGGAGATGTTCGCAACCTGGTTCAGCGGAGTCTGGGTGCCGTAATAGTCGACGGTGATCCTGTTCAGGATGGTCGGGGTGGCGCGACCCGTACGGATCGATCCAAGTTCCTCACGGTTGTGAGCGACGGCCTTCTGCATGCGCTGCTCGGCGTCCTTGAGAACCTCGCCCTTCGTCTCCACGTTTGAGTCCCTCCTACTTCGCTTCGGCGTGCACGAGGGTTCCGACCTCTTCACCCGAGAGTATCCGAACGATGTTCCCCGCCTTCAGATTGAACACAAGGATCGGCAACCGATTGTCCATGCAGAGGGTTATCGCGGTCGAGTCCATCACCTTGAGTCCCTGGCTCAGCACCTCCAGGTAAGAGATGGAGGGATACAGTTTGGCGTCCTTGTTGATCTCGGGATCCGAGTCGTAGACGCCGTCCACCCGCGTTCCCTTGAGGATCGCCTCCGCGTTGATCTCGAGCGCGCGCAATGCCGCCGTCGTGTCGGTGGAGAAGTACGGGTTCCCCGTGCCGCCGGCGAAGATGACGACCCGGCCCTTCTCGAGATGCCTTATCGCCCGTCTGCGGATGTACGGCTCGGCCAACTCCTGCATCCAGATCGCGGTTTGCACGCGGGTTTGAACGCCCTCTTTCTCGAGCGCGTCCTGCATCGCGAGTGCGTTGATGACCGTGGAGAGCATCCCCATGTAATCGGCGGTGGTTCGATCGGTGCCTTGAGCCGAAGCGGACAGGCCTCTGATGATGTTCCCGCCCCCGATGACCACGGCCAGTTCGGTGCCGAGGTCCTTGGCCTCTGCTATCTGTCGGGCGATCGAGGCGACGATACGCGGGTCGATCCCGAATCCGTGTTGGGGGTCGGCGAACGCCTCGCCGGACAGCTTCAGCAGAGCCCGCTTGTACTTACCGGGTACCTCGAAGCCGTCGTCCACTCCGCCGGCCACTACGAGCCTGCGCCCTCACCGACACGGATCCTGCAGAACTTCCCGATCGCAACGTTCTCGCCCATCGTGGCGCGAGCTTCTGCGATGAGGGTCGAGATGCTCTTGGACTTGTCCTGGATCCATTCCTGATCCAGGAGCACGTGCTCCTTGTAGAACGATTCGAGTTTCCCTTGCACGATCTTCTCGATCACGTTCTCGGGCTTGCCGGAATCCTTCGCCTGCTTGGCGTAGATCGACGACTCTTCATCGATGACGTTCTTGGGGACCTCCTCGCGCTCGAGCCACTGCGGGTCGGAGAAGGAGATGTGCATCGCGATGTCCTTCGCCAGACGCTCGAACTGCTCGGTCTTCGCGACGAAATCGGACTCGCAATTGAGTTCGAGAAGCACCCCCAGCTTCGGCGGATAGTTCGGGTCGGGCTTGTGCATGTACGCGTAGACGATGCCCTCGCCGGCGGCTCGACCGGTTCGTTTGGACGACTCGGCTATGCCTCTCTCGCGAAGCAGCCGGATCGCCGCATCACGATCGCCCCCCGTCTCCTCCAGTGCCCTCTTGGCGTCCATCATCCCGGCGCCGGTGGCGTCCCTCAAAGCCTTCACATCTTTTGCGCTGAACTCTGCCATGTGCTCCTTACCTTCTCTCGTCGGGTAGACCTTGTTCGTCGGGGACGCTCTACTCCCTCTTGGGGGCCGGGTGTGACAGATCCCCGGGCTCGTCACCCTTCACATCGGCTCCCTCGGCGACACCGGGCTCGGTCGTCTGCGACGGCTCTGTCTGCGTTTGCGCCCGCTCCGCGGCCTCCTCGGCTTCGAGCTGCAACTCCCACTCGGCCTTCGGCTCCGCGGCCGCGCCGGGCAGAACGTCCTTGGGCGCTGCAGCCGCGGGGGCCGGCTCCGGCTTCCCGCCGTCGCTCGGTCGCATCGATCTGCCCTCGATCACGGCATCGGCGAGGACACGGGTGAGGAGAGCCCCCGATCTGATCGCGTCGTCGTTGCCGGGGATGCCGTAATCCGCGTCGTCCGGATCGCTGTTCGTGTCGAGGATCGCCACGATGGGGATCCCGAGCTTCTTCGCCTCGCGCACCGCGATCTCTTCCTTCTTGGTGTCGAGGATGAAAACGGCGTCCGGCGCCCGATCCAGTTCCGCGAGGCCCTTGAGGTTGCGCGACAGCTTCTCGTACTCGCGACGCAGCTTCAGCTGCTCCTTCTTGGGGAAGCTCTCGAGCGATCCGGTGTCGACCATGTCGCCCAGTTCCCGCATGCGCTTGATCCTCTGGTGCATCGTGCGGAAGTTGGTGAGCATCCCGCCCAGCCAGCGGAAGTTCACGTAGGGCATGCCGGAACGCATCGCCTGTTCCTCGACCGCGTCCTGGAGCTGTTTCTTCGTCGCCACGAAGAGGATCGTTCCACCGCCGGCGACGAGGTCGCGGGTGAACTTGTAGGCCTCCTCGATGCCGTGGACGGTCTGCTGCAGATCGAGGATGTAGATGCCGTTGCGCTCGGTGAAGATGAAACGCTTCATCTTCGGGTTCCAACGGCGGGTCTGGTGTCCGAAATGGACCCCAGCCTCTAGGAGCTGTCGCGTGGTGACGACAGGCATGGACTTACCTCCCTCGGTTATGCCGGCATCCGCCGGACCCTCCGCCCGTCGACCCCGCCAGAACGCGGGGACCGAAGTCCCGAGTTCACAAACTCAGGATGACAGACGTGTGAATTTCTTACGGGGGGAGGCTAACACCCCCCAAGACCGCAGGTTGAGGCTCGTTCCCCGAGTCGTTAGTCGGCCTGGGTCGCCTCAGCGATCTTGCCCTTCAGGCCGAGCACGGCCTTGGTGTGCATCTGGCAGATACGCGATTCCGTGACCCCGAGCACCTGGCCGATCTCCGCGAGCGTGAGGCCCTCGTAGTAGTAGAGCGTCACGACCACCTTCTCCCTCTCGGGGAGGCGGTTGATGGCTTCGGTCAGGATGTGCTTCATCTCTTCCGATTCGAACGCGTCCATCGGCGTCTGGATGCGGGTGTCCTCGAGCGTGTCGACCAGCGATGTCTTGTCCCCGCGGCCCCCCTCGACCGACAGCAACTCGTCCAGAGCGATCAGCGACACCGTCGACAGCTGCGTATAGATGGCGGCAAGCTCGTCCGGCGTTATATCCATCTCCTCCGCGATCTCGGCGTCCGAAGGGGGCCGCTTCAGCTTGTTCTCCAGCGCCGTGTAGGCCTTCTCGACCTGCCGTGCTTTGGCGCGTACGGAACGAGGAACCCAATCGATGGCGCGCAGCTCATCGATGATCGCCCCCCTGATGCGGCTGATCGCGTAGGTCTCGAACTTGATCCCGCGCTCCCGGTCGTACTTGTCGATCGCATCGATCAATCCGAAGATCCCGTAGGAGATGAGGTCGGCCTGATCGATATTCGAGGGGAGCCCGACCGCGACACGGCCGGCGACGTACTTCACCAGTGGCGAGTAGTTGAGGATCAGGCGGTCGCGAGCCTCGCCGGACCCGTCCTCCTTGTATCGATGCCAGGCGTCGGCGAGCGCCTCGGGCGCGTTCTCGTCGATCTGGCTCGATGCTTCACCGATCTCAGGCACGCGGATGGCTCTTTTCGTAGACGGCCCTAAGTCGCTCCGTTGACACGTGAGTGTAAATCTGAGTCGTCGCGAGGTTGTCATGCCCCAGGAGCTCTTGCACGGCTCTCAGATCCGCCCCTCCATCCAGGAGGTGCGTAGCGAAGGAGTGTCTCAGCGCATGAGGTCCTATCGCCTTGGCTCCCTCCGACGTCATGTATCTCGAGATCATCGCTCTCACGCCTCGCGGACCCAGGCGTCCGCCGCGAGCTCCCAGGAAGAGCGCGGCCCCCCCACGGCCGCGGCCGGCGAGCAGGAGAGAGCGCCGGGGCTCGCCCAGGTAGCCGGCGAGGGCACGGGACGCGGGCACGGACATCGGGAGCCCCCGCTCCTTCCGGCCCTTACCGATCACCCGCAGTGTCCGACGCCGCAAATCGATATCGTCGACGTCCAACCCGCACAGCTCGGCGACGCGCAACCCGGATCCGTACAGGAGCTCGAGGATCGCCCTGTCCCTCAGCCCTATGGGTTCATCGTCGGGGGGGAGTTCGCACAAGGCCCGCGCGTCACGAGGCTTCATAACCTTGGGCAATGGTTTATCTAGCTTAGGGATGGCGAGATCCTCCGCGGGGTTCGACGCCAGATGATCCTGTTTCACCGCCCATGCCAGCATCGATCTGATAGCGCTCGCCTTGCGCGCGATCGTGCGGCGCGAATAGCGGCGTTCTCCGAGGTACGACACGTACCGTCGCAGCATCCTCCGATCGACCGATCCGATGTGCGATATCCCCAAGCGACCCGACCACTCCTCGAACTGATCGAGATCCGTCGCATAAGCCTTAATAGTATGGGGCGAGAGATCGCGCTCGGCTCTCGCGGCGCGCAGGAATCGACCTTTCACCGTTGTCATGGTCACAGCCATCTCAACAACCCCGTATCCGCCTGCCTTCCCTGCACGCGTAAGGATGGCCGTCGGCCGGAGGGGTGTCAACGATCTGCTGTCTCTACCGCTTCCCTCTAGAGGCCTCCGACCGCGCCGATGCTCGGCGGCAAGGAACCGGGGCGACGGCTCACCGCCGTGTGCGCCGTCATCCAGGAACGCAGTTTGTCTCCGGGGATCGGACGACTGATGTGGTAACCCTGACCGAGGTCGCAACCCATCGCGGTTAGAGCCGTTGATACCTCCGGCGTTTCGATCCCCTCGGCTACGACGCGCAAGCCGAGGTTCCGTCCGAGATCGATGACCGATCGCACGATGATGGCGTCGTTCTCGTCGGACTCCATCCCCATCACGAACGATCTGTCGATCTTGAGGTCGTGCACCGGCAACCTCTTGAGGTAGGCGAGGGACGAGTAACCCGTCCCGAAGTCGTCGATCGCCAGGCCGATACCCATCTCGTTGAGCCGCGTCAGGACCTCGATGGCTCGGGCGGGGTCATGCATGATCATGCTCTCTGTGATCTCGAGCTGCAGAGAGCTCGGGTCGGCGTCGAACTCTTCCAAGATGCCGCGCACGTCATCGCAGAAGCTCTCATCGGCCAGTGATCGGGCCGAGAGGTTGACCGCGACGTGGAAGGTTGGATAGGTCTTCCTCCATTCCTGACACTGTCGTACCGCGGCGCGTAGCACGTAGTCGGTCAGGGGCTTGATCAAGCCGGTGTGCTCGTCGAGAGGGATGAAATCGTTGGGAGGAACGATGCCCTTCCGGGGATGCTGCCACCGAACGAGTGCTTCCACCCCGACCACCTCGTCGTCGCGGAGATCGACCTTCGGCTGGTAAAAGAGGACCAACTCTTTGAGCTCGATGCCCTTCCTCAATTCGCCCACCAAGCTCAACCGGGCCGGACTGTATTGATCCTTGTCCACGCCATAGACCTCGAGGTCGCGCCGGGAGTCTTTGGCGATATACATCGCGACGTCGGCTCGCTGCATCAGGAGGTCGGCGTCGCGTCCGTGCTTCGGATACATCGCGAGGCCTACCGACGCGTCGATCTCCAAGGTGTAGTCATCGATCTTCAACGGCTTGCTGACCACTCGACCGATCGCCTCGGCCTGGTCGGCGGCCTCGGCGGTGCCCGAGACGCCCGGGAGGAAGACCGCGAACTCGTCGCCACCGAAGCGCGCCACCGTCGCCCCCTCCGGTAGGGCCATGCGGATCCTCTTGGCAACCTCGAGCAAGACCCGATCGCCCACCTGATGGCCGAGGGTGTCGTTGATCTCCTTGAAGCGATCCAGGTCGATGAGGACCACGCCGGCTTCAGAACCGGACCCGGTCGAGATCTCGTCGTGGACCCGCTGCCGGAAACTCATCCGGTTGATCAGCCCGGTGAGTGAATCGTGCTGCGCGAGGTACTCGTTCTCGGCCGCCTGTTGCTGCAGGCTCTCGACGAGTCGCCCTTTCTCCAACGACATGCTGGCATGCGAGGCGAGCGTCTCCAGAAGCTTCAGGTCCTGATCGTCGAAGGCCCCGACGTCTCCGAGCCTGTTCCCCACGAGTAGCGTTCCGATCATCTCGTCCTCGCGCCTCAGCGGCGCGACGATGGCGTTCCGGATGCCCAGGCCGTCGAAGTACCTGAGCAGACGCTTGTTCTTGATCGGCGGAAGTATCAACAGGCCCTGATCCTCCGACGCGACGCGCGCCCAGACCCCCTCGGTCGGATCGAGCCTCAACCGTTCCGTCGCCTCTACGTCACCGGGTCCCAGCTGGAAGCGGAAGCCCTGATCCTCTCCCCGGTTCGGGAGGATCACGATCTCGGCCACCTCACCTTGAAGCATCTGGCGAGCCTGGATGAGCAGTTCCTTCACGACGGACTGCTCCCCGAGGGAACGCTGCAGGACCTGTGTCGACTCGTAGAGGCGCTCGAGGACGTCGTGCTTATGGCGCTGCGTCGTGTAGCCCCTGTAGGAGAAGTAGACCAACGACAACGGGAACACGAGGAGCCAGGCTGCCTCCAGACGCACCCACATGATGGTTGCCGCGCTTAACGCGAGCGTGGTGTTGGCCGCCGTCGCGACGTTCCCGGTGTCGAGGAACCTCAGCTTCCGAAGTCTTCCGTCGGCGAGGCTGATGGCGATGAAGATCGTAACGGTCGCGATGAGACTGGCCGCGAGGGTCGCCGACAAGGTGGCGACCCAGCCCCTCGGAGCGACGGGATCGTCCCCGACGAACGAGACGTAGACGATCGTCATCACCGAGGTGGTGAGGAGGAAGTTCGCGATGTTGAAAGCAAATTTGTGCGCCTTCTGCCGGCGATGCATCAGCAGGGCCAGCGCCGACCCGACCAAGTGAGCGGCGACGAGGAGGCTGGGCCGGACGAAGAAGAGACCCAAGACCATCGGAACCTCGGTGAGCGACCACGTGTAGACCTGGCTCCGGAGGTGAAGGTGAACGACGGCGATCTCGCCGAGGAAGAACAGCACCGCGAGGACCAGGAAGGGGATCTGGAAGGGGGGGTCCGGTGGATCGAGGTCCCGCACGATGGTCAGGAAGAGGCCGCCCCCGGCGGCGGCGAGGCACGCCGAAAAGGCCCATACGCGAGCGATGGGCGTGAGGGATCCGCGCGACACCCTCTGGGCACTCCTGGCAACCATGTGGATAACTTCGGCATCCGCGGCCTCTTATTGAGAACGGAGACTGTCGTTCTGTCCGATTTTGTGCGGGTTTACGCAGCCTGTGGAAGCCGACCTAGCCCGGGTGCCCCGCGAGCGCGTCCGCGAAAGCACCGAGGACGTCGGTTCCGGCGCGCGAGTCGAAGCCGAGGAACATCGGTGACGGGTTCAGCTCGAGGAATCGGAACGATCCCTCGGCATCCTGCCTCAGATCGATGCCCGTCCATCGCAGGCCGATGATGCCGGCGGCCTTCACGCACAGATCGAGCACCTCCGGCGGAAGCGCGTACTCCTCGATGACCTCGTCGTTCTGGCGGTAGTCGAGCGCCTCGGACGTCACGCGGAACGCCGCCACGATCTCACCGTCGAGGCAGTAGACGCGGAAGTTGTCGCCCTCGAGCAGTTCCTGGAAAGTGACCGGTGCCCCCCGGAGCGCGCGCAACCTGTCGGGGGTGAGGTCGTCCGGGGACAGCTCTCTGGTCGCGGCTCCTCCGGCGACGGGCTTGTAGGCGACCCGGCCGCCTCCGGCGAAATCGCGAACGGCTCCCGGATCGTTGGTCCAGATGGTTCGAGGTACGGGAAGTCCCGCGGCCTGAAGGAGCGCCAGTTGGAACGGTTTCGAATGGCGCCAGTCCGTGGTCGGCGGGTTGTACATAGGAACGCCCATCTCGTGCCAGCGGGCGAGGAGGGAGAACAGGACCTGACCCTTCTCGCGGAAGGCGACAAGCGTCCTCCGCCAGTCGGTCTCCATCTCGTCGCGCACATCCAGACCCACGGACAGCGGGTGCGAATACGCATCCCTGACATAAACGGCCGCCGGCCGATCGAGTACGACGCCGTCGACGCTGATGCCGTCGAGCCGATCGGTCAACGAGATGGCGATGCTCTCCGGGAACGAGAGGGAATCGACGACGAAGGTCTCGCGGCCCCGATCCTTTAGCGCCCTCACGACCGCATCGACATGCCCGTCGGCGAGTGATCCGACCACCACGATAGGTCGCTCGCTCATCCCGTTACCTCTCGAACGTTCGCCGCAGGAGCGTCCGCAACGCCCGGCCGCAGCTGTTGCAAGAGGTCGCGATGCTCACGCAAGAGGACGGCGAGATGGCCGAGCGCAGCGCGGTAGGGGCGGTGGTCCAGGAAGACGGCCGGGGTCCCCTCGGTGTACGCATCGGCCAGTTCCTCGGCCCGCGTAACCAACCCGCGCGCGGCGTCGAGTTCCGACCTGATCCCGTCACCGGACCGCCCGAGCGCGGAGGCCAGGACCCCAACGGGGTCATCCCACGGCCAGTCGTCGGCGCGTCCCTTCGCCGCCAAGTAGGCGTCGCGTATACCGCCCGGCTCGAGGCTTCGCCCGGCCGCGACGACTGCGGTGCAGGCCGCACGTTCCGCCTCTTCGGCGGCCTTCGGCGCGATCGCGATGAACAAGCTCACCGCGGCGTCGTCCGCAAGGGCGACGGCCTGGTTCAGGACGGGCTCGCACCGGCTGCAGCCCGGATGAACGAACACGACCAACTCGTGCTCCCCCGCCGCCGGTCCGAAGGCAACGCCGCAGGCCGCGCCGCGAACCTCCGTGGGTGTCTCCGTCAGAACCTGCGCCAGCGTCGCGAACGGCGAGGCCATCATCTTTCTCCAGCTGCCGGTCATCGCTTCCATCCGCGCCCCGGTCATGAGGAAGGGCACGACGAGCAGGACTATGACGATCCCGAAGAAAGCGAGGAGAAGGAAAGAGGCGGCAACGGCGGCGCGCGAGGATGTCCCCCCGGCGAGGCCGAACCAGAAGACGGCGGTTCCGCAGACATTTACGGCGTGGACGACGAGACACATCGTGCAGAGTTGGCGCATCGCGACCTGGACGCCGATGAGCGCGATCGAGGCTGGAAGGGTCGCGCTGTACGCGATCCCCGCGGCGAACCAAGGGGCCAGGTCGCCGGTCGCGGAACCCGAGGTCGCGAGCAACAGGATCACGGCTCCGAAGTATCCGATCCCGATCTCGCTGAGCGGGATGCCGAAGGCACGTGAGTAACGCGAGGTGAGGACGCTCTCGCAGTCGATCAGTTTCCCGCGCGCGCAGACCTTCGTCGAGAAGGGATGTTTCTGGTCCCCCACCGATAGCGCGGTGAGCACCGTCACCGCCAACCCGAGGAGGGTCACGGCAACGAGGGCCGCCGCGGCCCAGCGTTCGCCGGGCGGCCGGCCCGCGATAGCGAGCGCGAGGGTCCCGGCTACGAGAACGCCGATGCCTGCGCGGAGGGCGGGCACCGCGCGGCGTCCGACGAGCGCCGGCGCCTCCAAACGACCGGCCACGATCTCGAAGACCCTCCGTCCGAGGTAACCCCTCTCCCGCGGCCCCCTCGCGGAACCGCGCGAGACGAGAACGACGATCCCCGACCAGGTCCCGAGGAACAGTTCCTTGCTCATGACGCGCCGGCCGTTGACGCTGTCCCACACCGCGTAGCCGCCCGGTTGGACCTCTTCGAGGATCCCGAAACCCCCCTCGGAGCCCTGGGGGGCGAAGTGCACGACGACGGGGCCGTCGAGGTCGCTGAGGGCCGACGGTTCGATACGCGCGGGTTTCGTGTCCAAGCCGAGCCCGGCGGCGACCTCCACCAGCGCCAACAAGGAATTGGGTTGCGGATGCTCAAGGACCGCCTTGTTCACGTGCACCCTGGAGTACGGCAGCCGCAGACGCCGCACGACGTACACCAACGCCGCGTCGGGTCCATCTGAGGGGATGTCTAAGGTAGTCCAGCTCAAGTTCGACAGCTCCGCTGAATAGTAAACAGCGCGCCGCTCGATGGAGCAGCGCGCCGTCACTCACTTCGGTGATCGGCAGAGGCAGGCCCACGTGCCTAGACCTCGGACGATCGTCCCGCCTGCGCGGGATAAGGCTATGGGCCTATAGAGATGGGTCCGTCGCAACACTGGCCTTCTTCACAGCAGGCCATGGTCGAACAACACAGCAAGTCCTTCAGAGGATTGCTGCTGATGGGTGATCCACCCTGAACGTCAGCCAGCTCCTCGATGAACAACTCGCGGATCTGGGGCACGTCCTTTTTCGCCGCCTTCACGCGCAAAACTCCCTCCTTCCGTTCGATCCCGCCCGATTCGGACTGTATTGTTACATAGTGTTCTTTGCGGGGGCCGGGGCGACCTTCCGAAGATGCGAGAAAGTTGGGCGCGGAACCTTCCACCGCGCACGCATCGTGAAGATCGGGCTGGGCTCTCGTTTGTGCAGATGCACAAGCGAGAGTATCTATGTAGAGAGCGCGATCCGTTCCCTCACCGCCACAGGAACCGATGAACACTCCAGACCCAGCGAACGATCCACGAGGTCGACGGACCTCTATCTTCAGACCAGAGGCGCTCGAACATCACGATAGGGATTCCGGACCCGGAACCGTGGTGAGGATCGCCCCGAGATGGACCTCGTGGTCGTTCTACGCGCTCGGCGCGCTGATGGTCGCAGGGGTGGTCGCGGCGAGCCTCATACGGATCGACCTCCACGCGACCGGCACTACGGCCGTCGACCACCGGGGGCGGCAGGTCGTCCTCGTTCCGGCCGCTCTCGCCCCGGAGGTGGCGCGGGGGAACCCCGTCGAACTCGGTGGGGGCGGCGACGGCGAGATCGTCTCCTCCGACGGGATCGTTCGGTACCCATCCGATGTGAGAGACCTCTACGGGGTCGACGTCACGGTACCGACGATCGCAATCCTCGTGTCGTCGCCCGGCGAGCCGACGTCGGGACTGGCGGCCCGGGTGCTCGTCGAATCGGAGCCGGCGATCCTCGCGTTGATCCCGGGACTCGAGTCGCTCTTCGGAGGCAGCGACGGTGCGTAAACGGATCCCCTACATCCAGCAACTCGAGATCAGCGATTGCGGAGCCGCATGTCTCGCGATGACACTCGCTTACCACGGTCGGAACGTGAACCCGGAAGAGGTCAGACGCGCGACGAGGACCTCACGTGGTGGCGTGGGAGCCCCCGCCCTTATCGAGGCCGCCCGCTCCTACGGCATGGATGCTCGCGGGGTCCAGGTGGATCTCGAGGCGTTGAGATTCCTCGAGCGCGGGTCGATCCTCCATTGGGATTTCAGTCACTTCGTCGTCCTCGATCGCGTCGTGCGAGGAGGCGTCGACGTCCTCGATCCGGCGATCGGTCGGGTTCGCGTCCCGATGGATCGCCTCTCCCGGTCATTCACGGGCGTCGCGATCCAGCTACGACCGACGGATGACTTCGTTCGGGGCCGCGACGCACCGCGCGGAGCCTGGCGCTACCTGACACCGATGCTTCGTCGCACGGGATTGCTCTCGAAGGTCGGCATCACGTCTCTGATGATCCAACTGCTCGCGCTCGCGGCCCCCATCCTCACCGGAGTGATCGTCGATCGCGTCGTACCGGCCGGCGATCGGAGCCTTCTCCTGACGATCACAGTCGCGCTGCTCGCGATGGTTGGGTTCCACCTGCTGTCGAACATCGTGCGAGCGAATCTCCTGCTGGCGCTGCGCGCGCATCTGGACCTGACCCTCACGACGAACTTCGTCGGTCATCTCATGAAGCTCCCCTATCGCTTCTTCCTCCAACGGAGCGCGGGCGATCTGATGACGCGGCTGAACTCGAACGTGACCGTAAGGGAGATCCTCACCACGGGCGCTCTCTCGGCGCTACTGGACGGCGCGTTGGTCAGCGTGTACCTGCTCCTCATCTTCGCTCAGGACGCGGTCATGGGTCTGGTCGTCGTCGGTTTGGCGGTGCTTCAGATAACCGTCCTTCTCCTCGCCCAAAGACCGATCCGGCGGCTAATGGCCGAGGTGCTCGTGGCGCAAGCGCGCGCTCAGGGTTACCTCGCTCAGATGATCAACGGAGTGGAGACGTTGAAGTCGGTCGGCGCCGAACGACGCGCGGTGGCGCAGTGGTCGAACCTGTTCGTAGAAGAGGTGAACGCGCTGCTCGCCAGGGGCCGGGTCAACGCACTCGTCGAGTCCGTCACGGGAACATTGAGGGTGGCATCACCCTTGGTTGTGCTCAGCGTCGGGACACTAGGCGTTCTGAACGGAGACTTGACGCTCGGCACGATGCTCGCGTTGAGCGCGCTCGCGGTCGGCTTCCTGACGCCCGTATCCAACCTCATCGCCACGGGTCTACAGATGCAACTCGTTCGGAGTTACATGGAGCGCATCAACGATGTCCTGGACACCCCCACGGAACAGAACATCGACGAGGTCGAGCCTGCGGGGGAACTGAGCGGTCGGATAAGCCTGCAGGACGTCAGTTTCCATTACGACGAGGACGGCGCCGATGTGGTCAAGGACATCTCACTCGAGATCGAGGCCGGCGCGACGATCGGGATCGTCGGACGATCGGGCTCGGGGAAATCGACGCTTGCGCACCTAACGCTGGGGCTCTACGAGCCGACCGCGGGCCGCATCCTTTACGACGGACGCGATCTGCGAAGCCTCGAGAGCGGCTCTCTGCGGGCGCAGTTAGGGATCGTCCCGCAGAACTCCTACCTGTTCGGCACGAGCATCAGGACGAACATCACACTCACCTTCCCCGAGGCGCCGAACGCCGCGATCGAACGGGCCGCTCGTATCGCGTGCATCCACGACGACATCATGGCGATGCCGCTCGGTTACGAAACCGTCCTCGCCGATGGTGGTGCATCGCTCTCGGGCGGGCAGAGACAGAGGATCGCGCTCGCCCGGGCGTTGGTGCACGAACCCGCGGTCCTCCTGTTGGACGAAGCAACGAGCTCGCTCGATTCGGTCACCGAGACGATGATCTACGAGAACCTCGAGCAGCTCGACTGCACCCGTCTCGTCATCGCCCATCGCATCGACACGATCGCGCGAGCGGACCTGATCCTCGTCATGAAGGATGGAAGGTTCGTGGAGCAAGGCACGCACGACCGGCTGATGGCTCTGCAAGGGCACTACTTCGAGCTCGTCACCTCGCAGGGCAAGGATCAACCGGCGCCGCGGTGAGATGAACGATCAGGAACGTTCCGCGCGGTCGTTCCGATGCGGTCCCGGTTCCTTCAACGCGGCGTCGACGAGGACCTCGATCGTCTCGCCGGCTCCCTCGACCGGATGCTCCGGATCCGGCACGAGCTCGTCACCGAAACGCCGGGCGAGCTCGGATACTGCGGCCCCCGCGACCTCGCCGTCGAGACTGAGGCCCGCTCGCGCGCGGGCCCGTCGATCCCAGTCGAGCAAGAAACCCATCGGATCCTGAGGCCCGGCCGCGTAGAAACCGAAGTGAACGTGGGGGGCAGAGCCGGCGGCGTTCCCGGAGTCCCCGCAGTACCCGATCACCTGTCCGGGTGACACCCTGTCGCCGGACGAGAGTTCCTCGTCGTTCCACGCCGAGAGGTGCGCGTAATAGAAATAGCCGCCGTCCTCCCTGTGGAGCCGTGCCACCAGACCTCCGAGACGATCGGAGCCGAACTCCACGATCCCCCGTTCGGCGGCGAGCACCGGAGACCCCCGCCCGCAGAAGACGTCCTGCCCGAGATGCCTTCGGATCGTGCCGTCGGGGTCGTACCGCAGCGCCCCCCAGCTATTCGTCCAGTGCGCCGGGCCGCCGATGATGAAGGGCGCGTAGGCGTCTCGCAACACGTACGACTCGGACCGGCCGAAGGCGCGCAGCTGCGTCGCCCGGACCACGAGTGCGGCGTTGTCGAAGGGTCCGTAACCGTAAGCACTGGGAACGAGCGGCGGAGGGAGGGCCGGCACGCCCGCCCGGGACGCTCGCCCCCGGGACGACTCCGCCCGCGACCCTCCATCGGCGGGACGGGACCCGCCCGTCGATGACGGCGAGACCTCGGGATGGGGGCGCGGCGTACCGGTCGGCTTGGGCGTCGGGGAACTCGACTTCGTCGGCGACGGCGACGGGGACTTCGTGGGGGACGGAGACTTCGTCGGCGTCGGGGAGGGCGACTTGCTCGGAGAAGGAGAGGGTGACGGATCCGCCACCGTTCCGGTGGTCGGTGCGATCGCGGCTATGGATGCCGCAAGCCATACGAGCACATACCGGGCAGATCGGGCCACGGGCGACTAAGTTAGCAAACCGCAGCGCGTTCTTGGTCGATACCCGGGGTGCGTGGAGGATGACGCTCGGTGCCACAAACGCGCTAGGTAGGCAACCGTCCATCCGCCGTACGTTTTCTGCGCAATCTTGCCAGTAAATAGGCGGAACGGCGTTTACAGGTACCTGACCCCATGCTTCACTATGGGCCGAAGTGGGGGCAAAACCTACTGATTGTCAGTGGTGGCGACCATCGTTGCGGGCCTGAGGAAAGGGACGGAGAGGAAGACGGCCGCACGAGTGGTCCGTATCGACGCAAGCCCTTCGCAGGTCAGAAGGGCATCCCGGCTATCTTGTAGGAGACGCAGGTGGAGAACATCTCGAAGACGGCGTCCGATGCCGCCGATCACGGAACGAGCGAGGACCAGCTCGCGGAGCAGTTCCGAGTCTTGCACGACATGTGTCATGCGTACGGTTCGTCCCCGACGATCGGTGAGGTCTTCGCCTCACTTCGTCGGTGGGTCGGCGCCGCCCTGGGTCCGGGCCTCCTAGGACTAAGGGTGGTCTTGCCGGACAACGCCGGCCGGCTGCAAGAGGTCTTCTGGGAGGGGCAGGACGACCGCTCGAAGAACTTCAGGGCCCGGGCGCGCCGGAAGGCGTTCCGGGACCGAGCGCTCGCCGTCCAGGCCGACGATGACGGCGCCACGAAATGGGCTTACCTACCGATGGTCACCAGGGGTCAGGCCGTAGGGGTCATCGAGATACGCGGCACCGCGGAGGCGCTCTCCGGGGTGCCGATCGCGACCCTCGAGGCGATAGTGAGCCAGACCGCGATCACGCTGCAGAACATCCTTCGCCGGAAGGCCGGGGTTGATGGACCTCCGATCATGGACATGACGGAACTGGTCCAGCAATTGCTCGCGGCCCCCGCGCCGCGCCACGCGGTCGATGCAACGACCGCATTCCTGCACGAGCACCTCGATGCTCCGACGGCATGCTGGTTGGGCGCCCCCGCGGACCTCGATCTCCAGATCCTCTCCGTTCGCGGATTGTCTCCGGCCGACGTGATGGTCCTAAGGTCCGAGTTACCGGCCCTGTCGCGCTGGAGCTATCTCGGGCGAGAGGAGCGCGCTCGCGTCATCCGTCGCTTCGCCGAGATCGCCGGTAGCCCGGGAGCGTCGGTCCTCGACGCCGGCAACGCGTTGATCGTGGTCGGCGGCGCCAACAGGGAGGACATGCTCGAGACGGTGACGACGCTCCTGCAGGATTCCCTCGACAATCTGACCGCGGTGACGACCGCCCGTCTCAGGAACGAATCCCTGGATCTCGGCCTTGCCTGCACCGCTCATGAGTTCCGCGGGTCCTTGGCGGCGGTGAAACACGTGCTCGAGATCCTGCAGAGGGGTTGGACCGGCACCGAGGTCCACCGCGAGCTCCTGGAACATTCCGAGAAGGAGCTGGAGCGGCTCTCGGTGATCTGCTCGTCGCTGCTCCACTGGTCGCTGACGCCCGAAACGCTCGAGAAAGAGACGACGGACCTCACCGATATCGTCCGCGAGGCGGTCACGTCCTGGCGTCTCGAGTCGGGTGACGACCGGGTCACCTTCGAGATCGGCGACGGTCTCGAGGTCGCCATCGACCAGTACCACGTCCGCGGCGCTCTCACCAACGTCCTGCGGAACGCCACCAACCAAACGCCCGATCACCGTCGGGTCGAGGTGGTCGTCCACGGCACGGACGACGTCGCGACGATCGAGGTGAGGGACGGCGGTCCCCCGCTGAAGGATGCGGCCGAGCGCTTCGCCATGTTCGATCCCTTCACGGGTCTAGCCGCATCCACGTCCCCCCGGGCCGGACGGTCCCTCGACCTCTATATTGCGCGACAGATCATCGAGGCTCATGGGGGTTCTATCCTGTTGTCGAACAGAACCGATGGGATGACGTTCCACATCCAATTGCCGGTGAGCCGGACCGAGGAGCCCAGTGCGCGTTCTGATCGTCGATGACCACAAACTGTTCGCCGAGGCCATCAGGCCCACCCTCGTCGAGAGCGGGATCGAGGTCCTCGAACTAGCGCAAACCGGAGAACGGGCGCTCGAGATGGCCACCGAGTACAAGCCCGACCTCGTACTGCTCGATATGGGCCTGCCGGACATCCCGGGACTCGAGGTGGGGAGGAAGATCCACGAGGAATTGCCGGAGACGAAGCTGATCGCCGTCACGGCGCTGAACGACCCCGACCTCGTGCGAGAAACGATAGCGAGCGGTTTCCACGGATACGTGACCAAGGACACCCCCTTATCCCAGTTCATCGCATCGATCGACTTCGTCCTCGCCGGTCAAACCGTCCTCCCGCAGCGACTCTCTCCGCGCGCGGCCGGGGCGCGCACCGACGAGGAGAAGGAAGCCGCCCTACGGGCTCGCTATCTCACCTTCCGCGAGCGTGAGGTCCTCCGCCTCCTCGCGGAAGGCGCCAGCAGTGCCGAGATAGCCCGCCGCCTCTCCGTGAGCATGAACACGGTGCGAAGCCACGTTCAGAACATCCTCTCGAAACTCCAGGTGCACAGCCGGCTCGAGGCCGCCGCCTTCGCCGTCCGGTACGGGATCGTCAACGCTCCCGGTCAACAGGATGATTGACGCCAAACCGTCACCTTCTATGACTTCTTAAACCCCTCACACGCGAGCCACTCGATCGGCCCCTCATCCATTCGGCGTACTACGAATACGACTACGGCAGCGTGACCGTGCCGCCTGCTGGGCCTACCTTCCAGACAGGCCTTATTGGGCCGTAGGGACGAAAGGGGCAGAGGTGTCGGCCGTAGCAGCACCGATCCGGATATTGCTTGTCGATAGTCACTCCCTGTTTCGCGATGCCCTCTGTGCCGTACTGGACTCACAAGACGATCTCCAGGTAGTGGGTGAGGTCGGGCACGGTGATGACGCGATCGCGGAGGCCGAACGGTCCCGTCCAGATGTCGCATTGATCGATTGCGATCTACCCGGAATGAGCGGCATCAACGTGATCTCGGCCTTGAAGGATGCAGTCCCCTCGTGCCGGTCGGTGATCCTGTGCGGTGAAGACGACGGCCGAGTCCTGGTCGCCGCGGTCGAAGCAGGCGCTGCCGCCTTCCTGAAGAAAGAGAGCCCGCTGGTCGACCTGATCGAGGCAACTCGTTCGGTCCATAAGGGCGGCACCGTCATACCCCACGATCTACTGGGCCCCCTCCTCAACCTGCTGGTGAACCGCGGCCGGAAGAGGGATGAAGCGTCCGCACGGATCGCGATGCTGACTCGGCGTGAACGGGAGGTTCTCGCCTGTCTCTCCGAGGGCGCCGACAATCCGACGATCGCGAAGACTCTGTTCATCAGCCCCGAGACGGCTCGCACCCACATCCAGAACATCTTGAGCAAGCTGCACGTCCACTCGAGGCTGGAAGCAGCCGCGTTCGTGATCCAGAACAACATCCAAGATCTCCTACTCAGCCATCAGGTCGACATGGCGGTCGGAGGAAGCAAGTGAACGGCCGCAGCGCCGAGGACCACGTCACTCGCGCCGCCGATCTTCAGGGAGCAACCGCAGGCGCAGGAGAGATCAGGCTCGAGGACGCCCCGATGCCCCCTCCGGGCTATCTCGAGGCCGGAACCGCGCCGCGTCGGGACCGCCGCAGTTTCCCGAGGCGGGTGCTCGGGATGGGCCTCGCGGCAAGCGATCTGATAGCTCTGGTCGCCGCCCTGCTCTTGGCCGACCTGTTCGAACCGTTCGCCGCGACGGGCGGCTACCACGCGCTGCCGCTGCTGGCGGTGCCGCTGTGGCTGGGCGTCTTCCACGCCTTCGGGCTCTACGCCCCCCTCCATCTCGCCCCGTACGACGAATTCAGAAGGCTGATCGCGGCAACGAGTTTGGGAACCGTGCTGATCGTGTGCGCCGCGGCGTGGTCGGAATCGTCGGTGGCCCCGCGCTGGATAGTTGTGACGCTAGCCCTCGCGCTCTTCTTCGAGCTGACCTCCCGCCGGGTGTGGCGATGGGCGATCTCCAGGCTGAAACTGAGAGGCATCTTCACCCTGAGAACCGCGATCGTGGGCACGGACGGCGCCGCCGCCAAGCTCGCCTACGCACTCGAGGGGGACGGCTTGGGCTTCGAACCGATCGGGTTCGTTGCCGTCGATGGACCTCTCACGTCGCCCAACGGCCTGCCGGTCCTCGGTTACTCCCACAGCCTCGAGCAGACGATCGAACAGCACGATCTCGATTGCGTGTTCGTCTCCACCCGTGATGTCGATGCGCACAAGATGAACGGCATCGTTCAGGCGGCTCGGCGCGGTGGTGCCGAGGTGCGCCTGATGGCGAACATGTACAGCGTTCTGGAGTCCCGCCTATTCGTCCAATCGACGGGCGGCATCCTTTCCCTGGCCCTCCGACCGGTGCGGCTCAATGGACCGCAAGCGTTCCTCAAGCGGATGTTCGACGTCGTTATCGCCCTGACCGTGCTCATCCTGGCGCTGCCGGCGATGACACTCGTGGCCGCCGCGATCGCGGCAACGAGCAGAGGCCGCGTGATCTTCTCGCAGAAGCGCGTCACGACCGGGAACCGCCCATTCAAGATGTACAAGTTCCGCACCATGGTGGCGGACGGCGACAAGCTGTTGCGGGAGCGTGGGATCGATCCCAGCCGAGCGTTCTTCAAGGTTGACGACGACCCGCGGATCACGAAGGTGGGAAAGATCCTGCGGCGTACCAGCCTCGACGAACTGCCTCAGCTCTGGAACGTGGTGAAGGGCGACATGAGCTTGGTCGGTCCTCGGCCGCTACCCGTCGATCAGGTCAGCGCGAACCACTCGCTTCTGACCCCGCGTCACGAGGTGCGAACCGGTGTGACCGGGTGGTGGCAGATCAACGGGCGGAGTCAGGTCGATCCCGAAGGAGCCGTCCGCATGGATCTCTTCTACATCGAGAACTGGTCGCTCTCACTCGACCTCTACATCCTGGCCAAGACTCTCGGCGCCGTGATCATCCAACGCGGCGCCATCTAGACCGAACGCACCCGCGGGCGATCAAACCCGGTTCCCACAAGGGGGTAAGAAGATGCGTGTAGCAGTGATAGGAGCAGGACATGTAGGCCTCGTCACATGCGCGACGCTGGCGGCGATGGGGCACGAGGTCACCGGCAACGATCTCGATCCCGAGAAGATGGCGCTACTCGAGTCGGGCAAACCCTGGTTCTACGAGCCCGGGCTCGAGGCCATGGTGACCGAACAGGTCGCCGCCGGCCGATTGAACTTCACCACGGACGCATCGGTAGCCGTACCCGGCGCCGACGTCGTCTTCATCTGTGTCGGAACGCCGGCGCGCTCGAACGGTGAAGCCAACCTCGTCGCGGTGGAGGGGGCCGCACGGGATGTCGCGAGGCACGCGTCCCCCGGAACGGTGATCGTCGAGAAGTCGACGGTGCCGGCCGGAACCTCCGACCGGATCAAGAAGGTCCTCGAGCGAGAGCGCCCCGACATCGCCCACGATCTTCACATCGTGTCGAACCCGGAGTTCCTCAGAGAGGGCCGCGCGGTAGAGGATTCGATGGAGCCCGAGAGGATCCTCATCGGTGGCTCCTCCGACCACGCCTTCGTCGCGATGCGCGAGTTGTACGAGCCGATCCTCAAGAACGGCGGCGAGCTGATCGAGACGGACGTCGCAACCGCAGAGTTATCGAAGCACGCCTGCAACGCATTCCTCGCCCTCAAGATCTCCTACGCGAACGCTCTTGCGAGGATCTGTGAGCGGGCCGGGGCCGACGTCGAGGCCGTGACGAACGTCATGGGGTCCGACAGCCGCATCGGCCATGCCTTCCTCAACGCGGGGCTCGGCTACGGCGGTTACTGCTTCCCGAAGGACATCGTCGCCTTCGAACGCCTCGCGGAGAGCCTCGGCTACGAGTTCCCGCTCTTGGGCGAGGTCGCGCGTATCAACGCGGAAGCCATCGATTCGATGATGGAGAAGATCGTGGAGGCCCTGTGGAACATGGAGGGCAAGCGGGTTGCGCTGCTCGGCCTCTCCTTCAAGCCCGGGACCGACGACACCCGCTTCTCCCCCGCGCTTGCCCTGGCGGAGAAGATCGTCGCCTCCGGAGCCGAGGTGATCGGCTACGACCCCGCCGCGGCAGCGGCCGCGAAGCGCGACATGCCGGCCCTGGAGATCGCTACGAGCGCCTACGAGGCGGTCCGGGACGCGCACTGCGTGGTTCTCTGCACGGAGTGGCCGGAGTTCCTCGGGCTCGACCTGGTTAAGGTGAGAGGCCTCCTTCGCTACCCGATCTTCATCGACGGGCGGAACCTCTTCGACCCGGCCGACATGGAGAAGGCCGGGCTCGCCTACCAGGCAACCGGTCGCCCGGTGACCGAGATGCGCGGCGCGGAGGCTCTCGCCTCCTAGGAACCGCTCAACTTCTGAACGAGGGCCCCCGTGGGGGGCCCTCGTTTCCTTTCTCCGCCACCGCGCCGCGGGGCTTTCGGGCAGTACGAGCGCGAGCCCGCTCTCCTCGTCACTCAAATGCAGTAGTCGCATTAGTCCAGCCGCCGCTTGGAAGGGGAGGTGGTTCCACGAAGAATCGCCATACCAGGCACATCAGGACCGCAACACCGAGCAGGAGGTATACGGAAGTGCAAAGGGCGAGCGAAACGATGAACGTAGTTCGGCGACATGCGAAGCGTAGGAAGCTAGAGCGCATCTTCAGGATCTGCGTCTCCGTGATGATGATCACGGGGACCCTTTACCTGGTCCCGTCCACGGCAGGCGCGGCGGAGACCGCCCTCTACCGGGTCAACGCAGGTGGAGGCACCCTGACGGGTACCCCCGATTGGACCGCGGACACCGCCGCGAATCCGTCTCCTTACGTGAACGCACTGGAGACCGGCAATACGGTCTCGAGCCCGAACGTGACCGTGACCAAGCACTCGTCGGTGCCGGCGGACGTTCCCGTCGAGCTCTTCAAGACGGAGCGCTGGGACGGTTCCGCGGACCCCGAGATGAAGTGGGCGTTCCCGGTGACCGGCGGGTCGTCTTACGTCGTCCGCCTCTACTTCGCCGAGACCTACACCGGCAACCACAGCGTCGGGAAGCGCATCTTCGACGTTTCGATCGAGGGCGATGTGGTCCTGGATAACTACGACATCTTCGCCGACGTCGGCGGCAACAAGGGCGTGATGAAGGAGTTCACAGTGTCGAGCGACTCCAGCCTCGACATCGAGTTCGGTCACGTCGTCGAGAACCCCGTGGTCAAGGGGATCGAGATCCTGCCGGCCGATTCGTCGCCGAACGAGCTCGGCGTTTCTCCGTCGTCCCTGTCGTTCGGCTCGGTCGATGTCAATGGCTCCAAAGAGATGGATGTGACTCTGACCAACCTCGGCGGCGACACCACCGACCCCGCCATCACCGTCGAGGCGGCCGCGATCAGCGGCCCCAACATGAACCACTTCACCGACAACTTCGTCGACAGCGGCACCGACGTCGTGCTGGCGCCGGGCCAGTCCACGACCGTCGTCGTGACCTACGAGCCCACGGAGGCGGGAGGCATGGCCGCCTCTCTCGACGTCACCCACAGCGGGAGCAACACCCCGCTGACGGTCGCCCTGAACGGCAACGGCAACGAGGTTCTCCCCGGCACCTGGCAGTCCCTGCCGTCCAACTCCGTCAGCCGCCAGGAGGTCGCCTACGTCCAGGTGAACGGCAAGTTCTACCTCGCCGGCGGTCTGGTCGAGGGCGCCACCGCGGTGGAGATGTACGACCCCATCGCGAAGACGTGGAGCACTGTGGCACAACTGCCCGAGTCCCTCGACCACATCCAAGCGGTGGCGATCGGAAGCAAGATCTACTACATCGGCGGCCTCAACCATTGGCCCGGTCCTGACTCCGGCAACGTCTACATCTTCGACACCAAGACCAACACCTTCACCGAGGGCGCCCCGATGCCGGCCGCGCGCCAGCGCGGCGCCGGCGGTGTCGCGGTGCACAACGGCAAGATCTATTACGCAGGCGGGCTCCACGCTTCGGGGGGCACTTCGGTCGCGGTGAATTGGTTCGACGTCTACGACCCCGACCTGAACACGTGGTCGGCGCTGACCGACATGCCCAACTCCCGCGACCACTTCCACGCCGCGGTGCTGAACGGCAAGTTCTACGCGATCGGCGGACGCAACCAAGCGATCGGGAACATCTTGCACTTCAACCAGGCTTACGACTTCTCCACCGGCCAGTGGGCCGCGGGCTTGGCTCCCCTGCCGAGCACTCGCGCCGGGTTCGCTACCGCGGTGATCGACGACGAGATCATCGTGCTCGGCGGCGAGGGTGGCGGCATAGCCCACGGCACGGTCGAGGCCTACAAGCCATCGACGAACACCTGGCGATCACTGACGTCGATGCCGAACCCGCGCCACGGCATCCAGGCCGCGGTCTGCAACGACGGCATCTACCTCGCCGCCGGAGGCATATCGCAGGGCAACGGCCCCTCGAAGGTTCACGATGTCTTCTTCCCGGGCGGCAGCGCCACCGAGTGCCTGCCTCCCGCGGAGGCCGGTGCGCTCGGCGCGTCGCCGACGAACTTCGGGTTCGGGAACGTGCAGGTGGGCACGACCAAGAACCAAACCATCCAGCTCACGAACCTTGGCACCGGAAGCGACCCCGCCATCGTGGTCGACAACACGACGATCGAGGGCGCCGACGCCGGCCAGTTCTCGGACTCGTTCAACGACGCCGGGAACATCTCGCTCCCGCCCGGTCAGTCGACCAGCTTCCAGGCGACGTTCGCGCCCACCACAGGGGGGAGCAAGGCGGCAACGCTGAAGGTGCACCACGACGGCACGAACGATCCCATCAACATCGCGCTGTCGGGAACCAGCAACGCTCCCGGTTCCGTCGTCTACCGGATCAACGCCGGTGGACCGATCGTCAGCGACGTCCCGCAGGGATGGGCCGCCGACACGACCAACTCACCTGCCGGGCAGGTCAACAGCGGTAACACCGCCAGTGGGACGGGGGCGACCATCAATATGACGCACGGCTCGATCCCTCCGGGGACGCCCCAGGCGATATTCAAGGACGAGCGCTTCGACCAGCCGGACGACCCCAACATGGAGTGGAACTTCGCGGTCGCTCCCGGCGACTACGAGGTCCGTCTCTACTTCACGGAGTTGTTCCACACCTCCGCCAACCAGCGCAAGTTCGACGTCACCATCGAAGGCGGCACGGCCCTGAAGGACTACGACGTCTTCAAGGCCGCCGGCGCCAAGAACAAAGGCGTGATGGAGTCCTTCAAGGTCTCAACCGACAGCAATCTCGACATCGACTTCGTGCGCGGCCTCGAGAACCCGACGGTCGCCGCCATCGAGATCCTCGAAGCCGACACCGAGGTCGCGGCCGAGGACGCTTTCACCCGCAACGTGACCGACTCCTGGGGCACCGCCGACACCGGCGGCGCCTGGAACGTCCTCGCAGGGAGCGCCGCCAACTTCGACGTCAACGGCACCGGTAAGATCGTGGCGCCGAACGGCGCCGGCCAGCAGTTGATCCACCTTCCGGGGACGTCGCTCCTCAACGTCGACTACAAGACGAACATCACGTTCTCAAACAAGCCCGGAGGCGGGTCCGGCGAGCACTTCGCCTATCTCGTCGTGCGACGCCAGAGCAACGGGGCCTACTACCGGATCGGAGCCGTGGTCGACGCCAGCGGAAACGTGTCGATCCGCGGTCAGAACAACACCGGAACCAACCTCTTCGACGACGTCGATACCCCGGTCGGCTACAACCCGGGCGACGTGCTGATCCTCAGGGTCACCGCGCACGGGTCGAACCCCACCACGCTGCGAGCGAAGGTGTGGAAGGCCGGCACGGCCGAGCCGGGTACCTGGAACGTCTCTACCTCGGACGGGGCCGCGGGTCCGCAG
>JBOGXG010000380.1:0-11463 GCA_050694195.1 Actinomycetota bacterium
CAGCGCGCTCCCCAACTCGGCATCCTCGGCGCCGACCCCTCGGGGAGCCGACCCGGCGAGCACGAGTGACGAGACCCTCCGACCCCGGCGTCGTACCAACAGTTCCGGGCTCGCTCCGACCAGACCGTCGCAGGCGAAGGTGTAGCACTCGGGGAAACGCGCGGCGAGACGCTCGAGCAACACCGGTAGATCGAATGCCTCCTTCGACCAGATGAGGATGTCCCTCGCGAGGACGACCTTAGAGAGGTCGCCGCTCTCGACCGACTTGACGGCGCGGGCGACGGCATCGAGCCACTCGACCTCGGAGATGGTAGAGCCGGCGTAACGGATCTTGAAGTCGTGATGCGCGTCGCTCGTCCGGCGGGGGAGGTCCATCACCGGAGGGGCGCCGAGGGTGGTGCACCAAGCGCGGCTCCCGCGCACCCCCACCAACGTCGACGGGATCACGAGACTCGAGCCGGGCTCGTCGGCGTCGAACGTGAAGCTTCCGAACACGACCGGACCATCCCGATCGGACCCGTCGACGCCGAGTCGCTCGAACTCGGCCATCACGGCACGATGGGACCGGGAGAAACGTTCCTCACCCGTCCCCGCATCGATGCGCGCCGCGTCGCCCCACCCGGCCATGCCCTGGCCCTCATGCATCCACAGGTAGCCGCCCTCGGGCGGGAGGAGCGCGGGCAGAGATGTCGGTTCCTCGATCGTTCGGGTAGCCATCATCCTCATGAGCGCGTCCCGGTGAGAAGTTGCGCGGCGCCGAGTCCGAGGACCTCACTCCGGGCCCTTTGGAAACCGGCGCTCTCCAACATCCCCAGCAGATCCGGAGTGGGAGGAAGGTAGGCGGTCGAACGCGGAAGGTACGAATACGCGTCCCGGTCCGACAGCAATCCGCCGATCAGAGGCACGATCTTGTGGAAGTAGAAGTGATGACCCGTCCGGAGAACCTTGGCGTTCGGTTCGGCCACCTCGATCACCGCGACGCGGCCGGCCGGCCGTAGTACGCGAGCGAACTCGTCGAAGAGTGCGGGGATGTCGACGACGTTCCGCAAGGCGAAGCCGCACGTGATCGCGGCTACCCCCGAGTCGCGTAGGGGGATACGGAGTGCGTCTGCTTGAACGAGGGGAGCCGATGTGCGCGCCATCCGCAGCATCCCGAGCGATACGTCGAGGCCCACGGCGGTCCCGCCCGCTTTCTGGATCTCCCTACAGAAATCTCCGGTGCCGCAGGCAACGTCAACCACCAGGGATCCTGGTACCAGTTGCAAGCCCGCGACCGCCCGCCGGCGCCAACCCACGTCCATCCCGAAGGTCATGACGCGATTGACGAGGTCGTACCGAGGAGCGATCGAGTCGAACATCGACCTGACCGCGCGCGCCTTGTCCTCGCCCGCCGGGAGCGGGGCGTCAACCATCAGCGATCGCGGAACGACCGGCCTCCACGCGCACCGCTTCGATCTCCGTCGCGACGCCCTCTCGTTCGATGCGTACCTCGGCCTCGGTCAGCAGCACTCTCTGGAAGTGATGAGAGACCAGCGACGCGGTTGCCGGCAACATCTTCCGGAACGCCTCCACGAGTCGATCGGCGGCTTCTTCGTCCGACGTCGCGGCGGCGCGGATCGGGTCCCTCACGAAGCGTACGAACATCTCGACCGCCCTCCCCGCGACCGCACGCATCGCCTCGTCGTGTTCGCGGGCGAGGGCCAGCAACTCCCCGAGTGGAAGACCGGTGCTGAGGAGTTCCAACCCCGCGGCGACGACGCCGGCGTCTGCCTCGGTGTAACGGGGGGAACCGTCCACGCGCTCCGGCACGAGGAGTCCCTCGCGCTCGATCGCCTCGAGCAGCGCCGGTGAGACGCCCGTCCGCTCGGCCAGTTCGTCGAGGGTCAGCCGCGCGGCCCCCACGCCGCTCGTGCGCGGAGTCCCGATCACCTCGGCGATGAGCGCCTCATCCGCAGGGTCGAGGTCCTTGTCGAGGAAGCCTCGGATCGACCGCAGAGTGAAGCCCCGGTCCTTCAGGTCCCTGATCCGGCGCAAGCGCTCGAGGTGTCCCTCCCCGTACCAGGCCACGCGACCGTCGCGCTGAGGCTGAGGGAGCAAGCCCTTGGATTGATAGAACCGGATCGTGTCCACGCTCGTACCCGAGCGCGCCGCGAGTTCGTCAACTCGATACTTCATGAGTGATAACTCTACGAGTGATCGTTCGAAACGTCGACCGACGCTAACTGCGGGTGGCCTCCCGCAGGAGCGGTACCAGGAACCAGAGTGCTCCGAACAGCACGGCCGACGCGACGGTGACGATCGTCGTCCAGGGGGAGCCGTAGATGACATCGGTGATCAGCCAGACCACGCAGGTGAGAGCGCCGGCAAGGAGCACCAGCCCGATCAGCGCGAACTTGTTGGACACCTTGAGCAGGTGCTCTTTGTCCCGGTCGCGCCACCTGATCCGATGGAACGCCGTCGGCGAGATCAGGAACGCGGTCGCCACCGCGGTCAAGAGGAGCGCCGCGAAATAGATCCGCTGTTGCCCTGGTGTCGTCTTGGGGAAGTACTGCGTGAAAGGGACGGTGAGGAGGAACGCGAAGAGAACCTGCACGCCGGGGAGTACCACGCGTAGTTCGTTGAGGAGCTCGATGAGCTCTCGGTCCTGCCTGGATCCCTCGGCCACTACCCCTCCCGGCCCGGAACGGTTCTAGATGGTCGCCGCGAGCCTGCTCTCCTCTACCCAGGCGAGGAATCCTTCAAGCGGCCGGAAATTGAGGATCTGCTCCTTGGGGATATCCGCCAGGATCGCGGCCGCCAGCGACAGGTCCACGTTGTAGAGCTCGCCGATCGAGTGTGCGTCGGTGCCGATCGTGAGCATGACACCGGCCTCTCGCGCGAGCCGCAGGTACTCGATGCTGAAGTCCTGCCGATTCGGTTGCGCGTTGATCTCGAACGCCTTACCGCGTTCCCGCCCGGCCTCCAGGACACGACCCCATTCGGCACGAACGCCTCTGCGGATGCCGAACATCCGACCGGTCGGGTGACCGATCACCTGAACGTGCGGGTTGCGAACCGCGCCGAGGGCGCGCTCCGTCTGATCGTCCTTCACCCGGAGCTTGGAATGGAACGACCCGACCACCACGTCGAGGTCGGTGAGGGCGGACGGCTCCATATCGCCGTCACCGGTCGGGGACAGGTTGAGCTCTATCGACCGAAGGACGGTCAGGTCCGCGTCCAGGTCGTCGAGCTGCGCGTTCACGTCGTCGATCTCGAGTCTCTGCTCGGCGAGGCGTACCTCATCGATGCCGCCGGCGATCCGCAACCCCTTGGAGTGATCGGTCATCGCTATGTACTCGTAGCCGAGCTTCGCGGCACCGCCCGCCATCTCCGCGATCGAGACCGAGCCGTCGCTGTAAACGCTGTGCATCTGTAGATCGGCCCGCACCTCCTCCTGCCAGTCCGGATACTCGGCGAGCACCTTCCGCGCATGAGACATCGTGATGAAACCGCTGCGCAGCTCGTCGTCCTCGAGATCGGGCGGTGCCTCGACCCATTCGTGTATGCGTCGCGCCACCCAGGGGCCGACCTGGTTCAGCTCGGTCAGCGAGCGACCCGCCTCGAGCAGATCGACAACCTCGTCCGGCCACACGAGAGCCTGCCGTGCGGCCCGTCGCAGCGAACGCGCCTTCTGATCCTCGAACGCGAGCGACTCCTTATAGAGGAGGGCTGCGAGCCGAGCGTTGGTAAGCGTCATCGGTCGGGCGGCCCTACGAACCCTTCGAGCTCAGGACGTCGGCAAGATCGAACTTGACCGGTTCCTCGAGCTGTTCGTAGGTACACGATCCCGGGTCGCGGTCGGGACGCCAGCGAACGAACTGTGCGGTATGGCGGAACCGGACGCCTTCCATATGGTCGTAACGCACCTCGACCACTCGCTCCGGGCGAAGGGGTGTGAACGTGAGATCCTTGCCCGCAGCCCATCGGCTCCCCTCCGAGTTGCGGGGCGTTCGACTTCCCTGCTCCTGCTTGGCCCAGGCCCATGGGTGTCCGTCGAACGTCGTGACGAGTGGCTGCATCTCCTCGAAGAGCTCCTCGCGGCGCGCCGCCGGGAACGCCCCGATGACGCCTACGCTCGCCAGGTCGCCGCTCTCGGTGTAGAGGCCGAGCAACAACGAGCCGATCCTGCGACCGCCGCTCTTGTGGACGCGGTAGCCGGCAACCACGCAATCCGCGGTTCGTTCGTGCTTGATCTTGAACATCACCCGCTTGTCGGGTAGATACGTCCCTTCGAGTGGCTTGGCGATCACGCCGTCGAGTCCCGCGCCTTCGAACTGCCGGAACCAGCGCTCCGCTACGGTTCTGTCGGTCGTCGTCGGTGTGATGTGAACCGGCGCTGAAGCCGGGGCCAACGCCTCCTCGAGAGCCGCCCGACGCTCGGAGAACGGTCGCTTCGTAAAGTCGGTATCGCCCCACGCGAGAAGGTCGAAGGCCACGAACTTAGCGGGGGTCTGCTCCGCCAGGAGCCTTACGCGGCTGTCGGCGGGATGGATGCGTTGCTGCAGGGCCTCGAAGTCAAGCCGGTCACCTGTTGCCCCCACGACGATGAGCTCCCCGTCGATCACACATCGCTCCGGCAGATCGGTGCGGAACGCGGCCACCATCTCGGGGAAATAGCGCTTCATCGACCGGCCGTTGCGGCTCCCGATCTCTACCTCGTCGGAGTCCCGGTACACGATCGATCTGAAGCCGTCCCATTTCGGTTCGAAGCTCAGCGCGCCCTCGGGCATGCGCGGGACGGCCTTCGCCAGCATCGGCGCGATCGGGGGCATGACGGGGAGTTCCATCACACCATTCTCCCCGCCCCCACACCGCATGTGGGATGCGCCCCGAGCACCGCCTCACGAACCGCCCTCACGCGCCGGCACCCCCGCGGCCCTCGTCGAGGATCTTGGACAGTTCGCCACCTCGCTCATGGCTCTCGATCTCCTCGAGCGGTACCGGAAGCGCGGTCGACCAGTTCCCCTCCCCCGTCGTTCCCGGCTGGTTGTGACGTTCGGTCACCTCGAGCGCGTCCTCCAAGGCCCCCAGGACCACCGCACTGGGCGAATGGGACAGGGCCCGGTAACTCCGATCCACAACCTCGCTCACCGGCATCTCCCGCGTGATTGCCGCGTTCCGTTCGAGCCGGGCGAAGATCGCGGCCCGGAAATCCTCCATCGGATCAAAGCCCATCTCTTGCGCGACGCGCGCGTCCTCTCCCGTCCAGAGACCGGCCGTCGTCGGGAGATCGTGATTGTTGGCGGCCGCGAGGGACAGCTCCGGATAGTCCTGCGGAGTACCCTCTTGGAACCAGAGCAGCTTGTAAGACAGCATGTCCCTCTTCAACATCTCCTCTCGCACCACCGGCTCGACCGTGCCGAGATCCTCGCCCACGACGAAAGCCTGCGAGCGATGGCTCTCGAGAGCGAGGATGTCGAGGAGGTCGTCTGCGGGATAGCGCACGTAGCCACCATCGCGGGGCGCGATCCCCTCGGGGATCCAGTAGAGGCGCCAGAGTCCCATCACGTGATCGAAGCGCAGGCCGGCGGCGTGCCGCATGGCGGCGCGCAGCACCTGGACGAATGGTTCGTATCCCGCCGCTTGAAGCGCGCGGGGATCGAACCCCAGAACTCCCCAGTGCTGCCCTTCGGTCGTGTAATCGTCCGGAGGTGCACCGACGCTCGAGCCCGTCGCGAGTTCGTCCTGCCATAACCAGGCGTCGGCTCCGTGAGGCTCAACGCCGATCGCCAGGTCGTTCACGATCCCGATCGCCGACGACGCCTGCAGCAGTTGGTCGTCGAGGAGCCACTGCACCCACTGATGGAGATCGACGCGGTCGCGGTTGTCGCGAACGAAAGTCTCGATGCCGGCCGCGCGCGGGTGTCTGTAGTCCCCGGGCCACTCGGGCCACGGACCCGCGTTCCTCTCGGCAAGTGCCATCCACGTGGCGAAGCCCTCCAGGGTCGGGCCCGACCGCGCCCGGTAGGCATCGAAGCGCCGGTCCCCGCGGAAGCCGCGCCACAAACCTTCGAGTGCCTTCATCTTCACCCTGTAGATCTCGTCGCGATCGATCCTGCGGTCGTCGTTGAGCGCACGGCCCGCCACCGCCAGTGCGTCGAGCTCCGGCAGTTCGGACGCGCCGGGAACGTCCTCGATGGCGAGGTAGAGCGGATTGCGGAAGCAACGACTGCCCGGGAAGTACGGGCTTGGTTCCTGCGGGATGGTCGGGGCCGCCGCATGCAACGGGTTGATCAGAGCCACCGAGGCACCTCGTTGCGTCGCCCATCTGCCGAAGCGCGCCAGGTCGGCGATATCGCCGATGCCCCAGCTCCTCCTCGAGCGGAGGGCGTACAGCTGGAGCGCCCACCCCCACACGCGCATCCCGGCGGGAAGGAAGCAGCGGCCGGGCGTCACGATCACGCGCTCGACCGTCCCGTCGCCGAGGATCTCGTGATAGCCGAGGGGAGGCCCGCTGTCGAGGTCGCCGTCGTCGATGAGGGAGCCGTCCTCGAGTCTCAGGCTGCTTCCCTCGGGGAGCGAGAGCGACTCCCCGAACCGAACGATCCGTGGTCGCCGGCTTCCGGCATGCCGATCCGCGCGCGCCTCCATCGCGCCGGCTATCGCCTCCAGGGTGGCCTCCGGAACCCGGGTCCGATCCCCTTTGTAATCGTCGTAAGCGGGCTCTATCCCGAGCGCCTCGAGGTCCCTCTCCACAGGCTCCCTTCCCAAAGAACGTCGAACCACCCAAGCTACGCATTTAGCGCAACTCTCTTGCGCGCGCTGCAAGGGTCCACCACTATGACTTCCTCATGGCAGAGATCGTGTTCACCGGCGAGGATCTTCGTCTGATCGAGGCCGCAATCACAGACCTCGATCCTTCTACCCACGAGCTGATCGCGATCCATCAGGAGAGTCTCGGTGAGGACGACTGGGAGTTCGTTCTGAGATACATCGACGAGCGCCTCTCCGCGGCTTTGAAGCTCGGGGTCATGGCCCGGTGCCTGGTCACCGCCGCCGAGGATGCCGATCTGGCCGATGAGCGAGGCGTCCAGCATTTCCTCTCCTCGAAGGCCTGGGTCTACAACTTCGGCGTTTCCAGCACCGCCGACGAGTACTTCCAGGCCCTCTCCATCGCGGGGGGAGGACGGCTGTCGAAGGCGGTGGATGCCCTCATCGAGATCGCCCAGGACCGGCTGTTCGGCACCTTCGACGAGGAATACCAGCGACTCTTCTCCTCTGGCGCCTGATCCGGCGTTAAGGAAATGGAATAGAAGTGTCGAACCTACGGTTATCGTAGTGAACAAGGACGGCAGCTAGTCGTCCGTGAGATTTGCTTCCCGATAGCTCCTTCTGGCGGTAACGGGTGACGGATCTCTCCCCGTATCGAGGCGGCTCATCCCGCCCAGAAGGAGTTCCCGAACATGACGACTTTCGCCGACCTCGGCGTACCCGAGGCCATCTGTAGAACCCTTTCCAAGAGGGGTATCGAGGAGCCCTTCGAGATCCAGGCCCTGGTCTTGGAGGACGCACTGGCGGGCCACGACGTTCTGGCCAAATCCCGCACCGGGTCCGGCAAGACGCTGGCGTTTGCGGTGCCGATCGTGCAGCGCATCGACCCGAGCGACCCTCGTCCGTCGGCCCTCGTGCTGGTGCCGACGAGAGAGTTGGCCGTCCAGGTGACCGAGGAGTTCTCCGACATCGCCCGGGCGTGCGGCCTCAAGGTCGCCTCCGTCTACGGCGGCGTCAGCCTCCCCGAGCAGGCGAAGCGAGCCGCGAAGTCACACATCCTCATCGCCACCCCCGGTCGCATGGAGGACCTTGCGGCCCGCAAGCTCGTCAAGCTGAACGGGATCAAGATCCTCGTGCTGGACGAAGCGGACAGGATGCTGGACATGGGGTTCCAGCCTCAGGTCGATCGTCTCGTCGACCGGGTCTCGGAAAAGCGCCAGACGATGTTCTTCTCGGCGACACTCGACGGTCACGTCGGCTACCTCGCCCGCCTCTACACCAAAGAAGCGCGGCTTCACGAGGTCGAATCACCGCGCGAGACGGTGGATGAAGCGAATCACCGTTTCATCCCGGTAACGCAGAGCGCCAAGGTCGATGCCCTCATCAAGCTTCTCAAGGACGAGCGGGACCTCGCGCTGGTGTTCGTTCGTACCAAGCGAGGCGCAGACCGTCTCGCCTACCGACTTAGGCAGAAGAACGTGAAGGCCCTAGCCCTGCACGGCGATCTCACCCAGGGGGCCCGGCAGCGGGCATTAGGCGACTTCGAGCGGGGCAAGGTGAACGTCCTCATCGCGACGGACGTCGCCGCACGCGGGCTTGACCTCGACGACATCACTCACGTCATCAATTACGATCCGCCCGACGACGACAAGAGCTACGTGCATCGCGTCGGCCGAACGGCTCGCGCCGGCCGTAGCGGCACGGGGGTCACGTTCGTCCTTCCGGACCAGGAGCACGACGTCTCGAGGATGGCCGATCGCCTGGCGTTGAAGGCCGAGTTCGAGTCGAGCGGCATGACCGTCGCTGCCCCGCGGATGGTCTACACCTCCCACAGGGGCGGTCGCTCGATGATGCGGCCTCGCCCCGCGCGCAGGATCTAGTCCAGCGCGTCTACATAGGCGCGCAGCGTGGGGTCCCAACCCTTCTCGTAGCCGGCGCGCGCTTCTGCTCCTTCTGAGCCGAGCAATTCCCAACCGCGGTGCACGAGCTCGAACGCGGTTCCGGTGCCGTCCGCGTCGAACCGAACCTCGACCTCCGTCGCGGCGACTCGCTCTTGGTTCGGCTGCCACGAGAAGACGATGCGATGAGGTGGATCCCAAACCAGGACCCGGCCCCAATCGGCCTCGGCCCCCTCGACATCGCGCTCGTATATGCGACCCCCGACGCCGGGCTCGAAGACGCAGTCAACCGCGCGGTCACCGAAGACCGAATGCGTGAGCAACGGCCACCACGACCCGATCGATTCCGTGAACACTTCGAAGGCGCGCCCCGGCGGCACGTTCAGACTGAGCCGCTTCTTAACCGGTGCCGTCGCCGTCTCGATCATCGTTCCTCCTCATTCGTTTCCGCCATCTCTTTGAACCTCCTCAGGGCAACATCCCAGAAGCGCTCGACGTAGTCGTGGAGCTCGGCCAGGCCGCGCGCCTCCAACCGATAGAGCCGCCGGTTCCCCGCGCGCTCGTCGACGACGAGGCCCGCGCCCTTCAAGACGCGGAGGTGCTGCGACACCGCGGGACGACTGACGGGAAGCTCGGCCGCGATGTCCCCCACCGAGCGCGGCCCGCGCTCCAGCGCTTCGAACACGGCGCGTCGCGTGGGATCGGCGAGCGCGCCCATCGCCGTGCCCGAACCTTTCGCATCTCTGTAAGGGTTCACTTACCGTAAGTTATTACTTACCGACAGCAGGCGTCAAGGGCCGGCCGGGCCGGGTAAGTAAGCTCTCGCCAGCGACTCGATGGACGACCGGCCGGGGAGGTCACGGTGACGACATCTGCTCAGAAGGCCGAGGCGGCGCGGCGCGCCGAGCCCACCGATGACATGTCGCCGTTCGAAGCCGCGACCTTCTTCTTCCACGAGACCGCCGATCGCCTGAAGCTGGCCGACGAGACGCGCCAGGTCCTCGCAACCTCCTACCGAGAGCTCGCCGTGCAGATCCCCGTCCGCTTGGACAAGGGTTCGATGCAGGTCTTCCGCGGCTTCCGGATCCAACACAACGGGGCCCGGGGCCCGTACAAGGGCGGCGTTCGGTTCCACGAGAGCGCCGACCTCGACGAAGTGAGGGCTCTCGCCGCCTTGATGACGTGGAAGAACGCGTTGATAGACGTTCCATTCGGCGGGGCCAAGGGCGGCGTCCAGTGCGAGCCGGGGCTCCTATCGACGGCAGAGCAGGAGCGACTGACGCGCCGGTTCACCACGATGATCTCCTACATCATCGGTGTGAACCGCGATATCCCGGCCCCCGATATGGGGACGAACGCACAGACGATGGCCTGGATGATGGACGCCTACGGTCAGAAGAACGGCTACACGCCCGGCATCGTCACGGGTAAACCGGTTGAACTGGGAGGTTCCCCGGGACGCGAGGAGGCGACGGGTCGCGGGGTCGTCATCTGCGCGCTCCACTCGGCCCGCAAGCGAGAGATGCCGGCCGACGATTGCGGGATCGTCATCCAAGGGTTCGGGAACGTCGGCTTCTGGACGGCGGCGCTGGCCGCGGAGGCTGGATGCAAGATCCTCGCCGTCTCCGACGTCGGCGGGGGCATCTACAACCCTCGCGGGCTCGACATCGACGCCCTTCTGCGGCACCGGCAGGAGGCCCTCTCGATAGCCAACTTCCCGGAGGGCGAGAGCGTCACGAACGAGGAACTCTTGGAGCTTCCCTGCGACATCCTGATCCCGGCCGCGATCGAAGGGGTGATCAACGGTGGGAACGCGGATCGCGTCCAGGCGAAGATGGTCGTCGAAGCAGCCAACGGCCCGACCACCCCCGTCGCCGACAGGACCCTTCGGTCCCGTGGGATCCCGGTCGTTCCGGACATCCTCGCCAACGCGGGCGGAGTGACGGTCTCTTACTTCGAGTGGGTGCAGAACATCCAGCAGTTCAGATGGGAGATCGACGCCGTGAACGAAGAACTCAACAAGAGGATGACGAGAGCCACTGAATCCGTGTTCGAGCGTTCGCGCTCGGATGGCACCTCTCTGAGGGACGCCGCTTTCGATATCGCGGTCGAGCGGGTCGCTCATGCCGCGCACCTCCGCGGGTACGTCTAGGCGTTTAGGTGCCGGCCATGCCTGGAGACGAGAGGCTCGAGCGATACGCGGAGCTCACGGTACGAACGGGAGCCAACGTCGCCCCCGGCCAGCTCGTCCATGTCGAGTGCGCGGTAGAGCACGCGCCCTTCGCCACGGCGGTCGCGACCGCCGCGTACAAGGCGGGAGCACGCTATGTGGACGTTTGGTACTGGGACGCGCATCCGAAGCGGTCCCGTCTCCTTCACGCGGCCGAGGACACCCTGCGCGAGACGCCTAACTGGCTCCAGTTGCGGGACGACTTCGTGACGCGGGAGAAAGGTGCATCCATCAAGATCACGGGTTCGCCGGATCCCAACATCCTGAAAGGGATCGATCCGAGACGTGCGGGGATGGACAACATGCCTCGCCTTCCATCGCGCATGCGACTCGTCCACTCGGAACAGGTGAACTGGACCATCGTCGCCTTCCCCACACCGGGTTGGGCCGAGGCGATATACGGAGAACCCGATGTGGAGCGCCTCTGGGATGCAGTGACCAGGTTCATGCGACTGGATCAACCCGATCCGGTCGCCGCGTGGGACGCTCGGTTGCGCGAGCTCGAGGAGAGGGCCGCGCAGATGAACGAGCGTCGATTCGACGCGATCCATTTCCGGGGGCCGGGGACGGACCTGCGTGTGGGGC
>JBOGXG010000381.1:0-3072 GCA_050694195.1 Actinomycetota bacterium
ACCCGAGCTTGCGCGCCTTGTACAACCGCCTCTCGTCGATACTCATGGTTGCAACGCCTCCGGCGCGTACAGGACCCAGGCTCCGGCCACGAGGATCAAGACCAGGCTCACGGGGATCAGGTACTTCCACGCGAACTTCTGGAGCTGGTCCTCACGAAGTCGCGGGAAGGTCGGTCGCACCCACAGGAAGAGGAAGAGCATGAAGGCGCTCTTGGCGACGAACCACACGATGCCGGGGATCGCGTCGAGGGGGCTCCATGGAACGATCGGATTGAACCCACCCAGGAACAACGTTGCGCCGATCGCGGCGAACGCCACCATGTTCGCGACCTCGGCGAAGAAGAAGCCGAAGATGAAGCGCATGCCCGAGTACTCCGTGAAGGCCCCCGTGATGATCTCGGACTCGGCGACGGGCATGTCAAAGGGAGGGCGAGTCAGCTCGGCGATGCCCGCGCCCATGAAAACGAGGAACGCGACCAGTCCGATCCCGGGCGGCCACAAGATGAAGGGCCACGTCTGAGCGTCGACGATCCCGACGAGGGACATCGTGCCGGCCAGCATCACGATGACGGCGGCGGAGAGAACGATCGGAAGCTCGTAGGCGATGAGCTGGGCCCCCGCACGTAACGCGCCTATGAGCGCGTACTTGTTCGCGCTCGACCATCCGGCCATCAAGACCCCGATCGTGCTGACCGAGGAGATCGCGAGGAGGTAGAAGATCCCGACGTCGAGATCCTCGACGATCAGCGACCGATCGACCGGGATGACCAGGTAGACCATCACGGCCGGTATGAAGATCGCGATCGGGGCCAGTTTGAAAACTCGTTTGTCGGCCGCCGTGGGGACGATGTCTTCCTTGTATATGAACTTCAATCCGTCTGCCAACAGGATGGCCCAGCCATGGAATCCGCCCGGGTACATCGGGCCCAGACGGTGCTGCAGGTGCGCCATCACCTTGTGCTCGGCATAGCCGGCGACGAGGGTCAGCGCAGGAACGACCGCGAGGATCACGCCGACCTTCACGAGCAGCATCTGCCATTCGGTGAGGTTCAATTCCATCAGCGGTCGATATCCCCCAAGACGAAGAAGAACGAGCCGAGGATCGCGATCATGTCGGCCACGAACGTTCCCTTGAGGACATAGGGCAAAGCCGACACGTTGCTGAACGAGGGGGTCCTGATCTTCATCCGGTAGGGACGGCGGTCCCCATCCGAGATCAGGTAGAACCCGATCTCACCAAGCGAGTTCTCCGTCCGGATGTAGACCTCTCCCTCGGGAGGCTGGATCACGCGCGGCACCTTGCCGATGATCGGTCCGGACGGCATCCCTTCGATCGCCTGCTCGATGATCCGAGCGCTCTCGTGCACCTCGTGGAGCAGCACCCAGAAGCGATCGAAGCAATCGCCGTTCGACCCCATCGGGACGTCGAAATCGAAGTGGTCGTAGACGAGATAGGGCTCGTCCTTGCGGACATCGAAGTTGATGTTCGAGCCCCGACCGATCGGCCCCGAGACACCGTAGTTGTAGGCAACCTCGGGTTCGAGGACACCGATCCCTATCGTTCGCGCCTTGAAGATCTCGTTCCCGATCAGGAGGTCGTAGTAGTCGTCGATCCGCGCGATCACCTGCCGTACCGCCGCCAGCATCGCCGCCAGGAATCCTCGCGGCACGTCTTCTTTGAGACCGCCGGCGCGCATGTAGCCGAAATGCATGCGACCACCGGTCGCCTGTTCCATCACTGCCTGGATGTCCTCCCGCTCACGGAAGGCGTAGAAGGTTGGCGTGATCGCCCCCAGCTCCGCTCCGAACGACGCGAAGAACATGAGGTGGTTCAGGATCCTGTTGGCCTCGGCCATGACCACGCGCATGTACTGCGCACGCGGGGGGACCTCGAGCTCCATCAACGCCTCGACCGCCATCCACATCGGCAGTTCGTTCTGGATATTGGACAGCCAATCCATCCGCGAGATGAGGTTCGTTATCTGGCGGTAATCGCGCGCCTCGACGAGTTTCTCGTAACCACGATGCATGTATCCGATGACCGGCTCGGCATCGACGAGGACCTCTCCGTCGAGCGTCGCCAGGAGGCGGAAAACGCCGTGCGTAGCGGGATGTTGAGGGCCCACGTTGAGGAGCATCTGCTCCGTGCGGAGCGATCCGCTGGCCAGCTCGTCGATAACCTCTTGGGGGTCCTTGACCTGACCCTGCTCGCGGATCGTCATCGGCCTCCCCCCGCCGCTTCCTCGGGATCCTTCGCGCCCGGCCACTGCTTGACGACGCGCGTCGCGAGCTTGAACGACTTGCGCAACGGGTTCCCGTCGAAGTCTTCCGGAAGGTAGAGGTTCACGAGACCCGGGTGGCCTTCGAAATCGATCCCGAACATCTCGTGGGCCTCCCGTTCGTGCCACAGCGCGCCGAGGAAGATCCCGGAGATCGAAGGGCACCGGAAGGGCTCGCTCGTGAGGGGTACGTGGATCGTCACGTGGATCACGTGCTCCGGTGAGTAGAGATGGATCAGAACCTCGAGCGGCGGACGCTTGCCGTCCTCGGCACCACCCTCTCCGAAGGAGGTCCAGTCGACCGCCGAGAGGAACGTGAAGAAGCGGCAGCGGATCCCCTCACCATCGCGGAGTTTCTTCGCAACCTCGGGGAGGTTCTCGGGGAGACATGTGATGTCGACGTGGCCGTAGTTCAGGTGCGCGTCGCTAAGCAGATCGCCGAGCAGACCCTGCACGCGGCTCAGCGCGTCGTCCCTCGAAACCCTTTCGAGTACGGGCACTAGACGATCACCGCCTAAACGCCTCCGGCGAGACCGGGCTCGGGGATGTGCGGGATCTCCGTCTGGTGTCCCTTCCACTTCTCGGAAGGGTTCTCCCCGGTGATCTTCTCCTGCAGTCGGATCACGCCCTGGAGGAGGGCCTCCGGGCGAGGCGGGCACCCCGGCACGTACACGTCCACCGGGAGGATCTGGTCGACGCCTTTGGTCACGCTGTAGGAATCCCAATAGGGACCGCCGCAGTTGGCACACGACCCCATCGAGATGACGTACTTCGGCTCGGGCATCTGGTCGTA
>JBOGXG010000382.1:0-5014 GCA_050694195.1 Actinomycetota bacterium
AACCTCCATCTCGTCGGGATAGGCCGCTCGGAATCTATCCCAAACCGGACATCCCAGCCGGGCCCACCCGCACCACACACGATCCGGTTCCGGTGCAGCAGATGTGCACGTAGCGCAGTGATCTTGATTCAGAAGATGGGGGGCTGCTCCAGGACGTGCTTCGTTCGGAGTTGGTCGGGAGGGACCTCGACGGGATACTTCGACGAGAAGCACGCCGTGCAGAAGTCCTCGCCGGGGATGTTCGTCGCCTCGACCATGCCGTCGATCGAGAGGTAGGCCAGGGAATCCGCACCTATGTGCGCCTGAATCTCCGGCACGGTCATCTGCGAGCCGATCAGGTCGTCCTGGTCGGGCATGTCGATGCCGTAGAAACAGGGCCACTTGATCGGCGGTGACGAGATCCTCATATGAACCTCGCGGGCGCCGGCGTCGCGCAGCATCCTCACTATCTTGCGCGTGGTGTTCCCGCGCACGATCGAGTCGTCCACCACGACCACTCGTTTGCCCTCGATCACCTCACGCACCGGGTTCAGCTTCATCCTGATGCCCTGCTGGCGCATGGCCTGTGTCGGCTGGATGAACGTTCGGCCGACGTAGCGATTCTTCACGAACCCGTCCCCGTAGGCGATCCCCGACGCCTGCGCGAAGCCCTGAGCCGCGGGAACGCCGCTGTCCGGCACCGGCATGACGAACTCCGCGACGACCGGTGACTCCTTCGCGAGCCGTTGCCCCATCCGGTAGCGGGTCGCATAGACGTTCTGTCCGTTGAGTGTGGAGTCGGGCCGGGCGAAGTAAACGTGTTCGAAGACGCAGGCGGCGTTCCGTACCTCGGCGAAGCGATGACTGGTGAGACCGTTCTTATCGATCGTCACCAACTCACCGGGCTCGACGCTGCGGATGAAACGCGCGCCGAGGAGGTCGAGCGCGCAAGTCTCCGACGCGAGGATCCAGCCGCCCTCCTGAAGACGACCGATGCAGAGAGGCCTGAAACCTTGGGCGTCGCGGGCGCCGAAGAGACGGCCTTCGCTCATCATGGTGAAAGAGAACGCGCCCGAAAGCTTGGGAAGGACCTCCAGGATCGCGGCCTCGAGATCCCCCTTGTCAGCGCGCGCTATGTGCGCGGCGACGAGGTCGGTATCCGAAGACGACGGGAGGCGCGCCCCCCTAGGCGTCGGATCTCCGCCCGCGTCGGCGAGGCTCTTCCTCAGCTCGACCGGATTAACGAGATTGCCGTTGTGCGCCAGCGCGATCTGACCGAAGGGGCCGCTCTTGTAGGTGGGCTGTGCGTTCGCCCACGAGGACGACCCGGTCGTGGAATAGCGAACGTGCCCGATCGCCAGATGTCCTTGCAGCGTTTCCAACACTCGCTCGTCGAAGACCTGGGAGACGAGACCAAGCTCCTTGACGACCACCACGGTTTGGCCGTTGGAGATCGCGATGCCGGCGGACTCCTGGCCGCGATGCTGCAGCGCGTAGAGGCCGTAGTAAGTCAGTCGGGAGACTTCCTCTCCGGGGGCGTAGACCCCAACGACGCCGCAGGCGTCTCTCGCTTCGCCGCTCATGACGGGGCCAGGGTAGAAGCGCTCATCAGGTTAGGCAACCCCTCCTCGTAGGTCTTCTTCGCGCTGTTCATCGACACCGCGAGCGCCCCGTAGTCGAGACGATCGCCGCCCGTGGTTCCAAGCTCGAAGGCTTCGACACCCGCTGCGGTGGACCTGCGCTTGATCTCGTCGACGAGAGCGGGATCGCACGACACCACGGCTCGAGCCGGGGACTCGGCGAAGAGGATCCGGTGAGGCTCGCCGTCGGGAAGTGACACCGTGAACCCGCGGCCCCCCTGGAGGGCCGATTCCGCCAGCGCCACCGCCAGACCACCTCCCGCAAGATCGTGAGCCGAGCGCAGCAGTCCGTCCGCCGCCGCGGATACCAAGAACCGGTGGAGCGCCTCCTCCCTTCCCATGTCCAAATGAGGAGGGAGGCCGGCGACGGTTCCATGGACGATGCGCGCGTAGTCGCTGCCGCCGAAGTCGCGTCCGTCGGAACCGCCGAGGAGAATGATGGCGTCCCCGTCCTCGGAGAGATCAGACCTCACCGCCGTCGCGGCATCGGCAAGCGCGCCCAGCATCCCGATCACCGGCGTCGGATGGATCGCGCGTCCCTTGGTCTCGTTGTAGAAGGACACGTTGCCCCCGGTCACCGGCGTGCCAAGTTCGCGACAGGCATCGCCGATCCCGCGCACGGCCTCGGCGAACTGCCACATGACGCCCGCTTTCTCGGGGTTCCCGAAGTTGAGACAGTTCGTGACCGCGAGCGGCTTCGCGCCCACGCAGGCGACGTTGCGCGCGGCCTCCGCCACCGCGAGCCGGGCGCCTTCGTAGGGATCGAGGTAGCAGTAGCGGCCCGGTCCGTCGACGGTGATCGCGACGGCTTCGGTGCGCCCCGGTAACCGGATGACCGCGGCGTCGCCGCCGGGCCCCACGATCGTTCCGAGGAAGATCATGTGGTCGTACTGCTCCCATACCCACCTCTTCGACGCGACGAGTGGCTCGGCGAGCACGGTCAAGAACGCGGCTTCGAGATCGTCCGGCGCGCCGTCCCCCACAGCAGAGGACTGCACCGTGTCCAACCACGACGGTCGCGCGTAGGGTCGCTCGTAAACCGGCCCCTCCTCCGCCAGCGACTCGACGGGCGCGTTCGCGATCTGCTCACCGGAACCGTCGACGATCTCCAGTCGTCCCGTCTTCGTCACCTCACCGATCAGGTTCGCCTCGAGTCCCCACTTGTCGCAGATCTCGAGCACGCGCTCGACCTTCTCGGGCTCGACGATCGCCATCATGCGCTCCTGCGACTCGGAGATCATGATCTCGAACGGCTCCATCTCCGGCTCCCGTAGGTGCACCGCGTCGATGTCGATCTTCATCCCCGTTCCGGCCTTCGCCGACATCTCCGAGGTGGGACACGAGATACCGCCGGCGCCGAGATCCTGGAATCCGGCGAGCAGGTCCTCGCGGATCAACTCGAGGCACGCCTCGATGAGGAGCTTCTCCGAGAACGGGTCCCCCACCTGAACCGATGGTCGTTTATCGAGGGAGTCCTCGTCGAACTCGGCGGAGGCGAGCACGCTCGCGCCGCCGATCCCGTCGCGGCCCGTGCGCGAGCCGATAAGGATGACCTTGTTACCGGGGCCCTCGGCGCGCCCGCTCATCAGCTTCGAGTCGATGACTCCGAGACAGGCGACGTTGACGAGTGGGTTCTCCGCGTAGCAGTCGTCGAATATCGTTTCGCCGCCCACTGTCGGGACGCCGATCGAGTTCCCGTACGACGAGATGCCGTGGACCACACCGTCGACGAGGTAGCGCGTACGTGCGGAGTCGAGGGGGCCGAAGCGGAGCGAATCCATCAACGCGATCGGACGCGCCCCCATCGACAAGATGTCGCGCACGATGCCGCCGACACCGGTTGCGGCGCCGCTGAACGGCTCGACGAACGAGGGATGGTTGTGGGACTCGATCTTCCAGGCGACCGCCACGCCCGGCGCGATCTCGATGATCCCGGCCCCCTCGCCCGGACCGACGAGTACATGCTCACCTTCCGTGGGGAGCGTCCCGAGGTGCACACGGCTCGACTTGTAGGAGCAGTGCTCGCTCCACATCACCGAGAACATGGCGAGTTCGGTGTACGAGGGATCGCGGCCGAGGCGTGCGCAGATCGCCTCGTACTCCTCGTCGGTCAGGCCCAGCCCGCGATGGAGGTTCTGCTGGGTCACGCGACTAATCGCTGCCGCACGACATGGTCGATCATCGAGCCGATGAGCGCGGCTCCGTCATCGGAACCCAGGAGAGATTCGCAGGCTCGCTCGGGGTGAGGCATGAGACCGAAGACGTTCCCGTCCTCGTTGACGATCCCGGCGACATCATCGAGGGCCCCGTTGGGGTTATCGACGTAGCGCAGGACGATCTGATCGTTGGCACCCATCCTGGCGAGCACATCCCCGTCGGCGTACCAGTTCCCCTCGAAATGATTGATCGGGATCCGCAGCAACTGACCCTTCGTCGCGCGAGCGGTGAAGGCAGTGTTGGGGTTCTCGACGCGTAGATCAGTCCACTTGCAGAGGAACTTGAGACCGTCATTCTTGCGCATCGCGCCGGGCAGGAGCCCCGCCTCGCACAGGATCTGGAACCCGTTGCAGATGCCGACCACTAGTTTCCCCGCCGCGGCGTGCGCGGTCACTGCATCCATGATCGGCGAGAACCGAGCGATCGCGCCGGTGCGTAGGTAGTCGCCGTGCGCGAAGCCACCCGGGAGAACGACGATGTCGACCTCCGGCAGAGCCTTCTCGTCGTGCCACACGAATACCGGCTCTGCGCCGAGCGTGCGGAACGCCTGAAGACAGTCGATCTCGCAGTTCGAGCCGGGGAAGACGACTATCCCGACCCGTGCTTTCTCATCCATCGATCGTCACCTCGTACGACTCGATCACGGTGTTGGCGAGGAGCTTCTCGCACATCTCGGACACGCGACGCGCGGCATCGGCCGTGTCCTCCGCGTCCACCGTCAGGTGGATCAACTTCCCGACGCGCACGCCGTCCACGCCGGTGTAGCCGAGGGCCGGTAAGGCGCGCTCGATGGTTCGACCCTGCGGATCGGCGATGCCGGGCTTCAACATGACGGACACCCGCGCCGCGTAGCTCACGCCGACCCCGCAAGAGCGACCGCCAGGAAGCGGAAACCAACCACGATCGCGACGAGACAGAGGAGCGCGGCGGACGACGCGGCCAACGCCCTCGGCATCCTGATACCGGCGACGACCGAAAGGCCCTTGATGAAGAGGTACAGCGACCACAAGAGGAGGGAAACCGCCACCGCTATGGAGAGCGCCGCCCACGCCGATGCCACGGAGTCCTCGAGCTTCGCGCTCGTGAAGGTGTGGGGACCCACGATGAGCAGGTCGAGCGGGACCAACAGGAGAACCCCGAAGACCTGGGGGAACGACGACGCTCCCCATGCCATGCGT
>JBOGXG010000383.1:0-1421 GCA_050694195.1 Actinomycetota bacterium
GCTGAGGCCCATCAGATGCGGGGTCTCTTCCCCTAACGGCGAACCGTCCCGAAATCCGCGGGGGCCGGGGGGGCCGGGGTTAATTTGGGGCGTATGGAAGAGCTTTCCGAGAAAGAGATCGAGATCCTCGACTTCGAGCGTTCCTGGTGGAAGCACGCGGGCGTCAAAGAGCAAGCCATCAAGGAGCGTTTCGAGATGTCGGCCACGCGCTACTACCAGGTGCTGAACGAATTGATCGAGAACCCCGCGGCGATGGCGCACGACCCCATACTCATCAAGAGGCTGAAAAGGCTGCGCATGTACCGGCAGAAGCAGCGCGTCGCTCGTTTATTGGGGGCCGAGTACTCGCCCGGCAATAGATAGGTCGCCCCTGTGGGGCGTCACTCGTCACATTCCCAGTTCCGCTTCTACCGCTCGGTGGTGGGGTGGGCGCTGCCCTGGCTGTTGGTCGCCTCCGTCGTGGCGACGGGGGTCTGGTTCGGGGTGGACGCGATCGGCGGAGACGGAGTCCAGCGACGCCCCCGCATCGAGGCGGCCGCCGATACGCCGACCCCGGACACATCGCCGAGGTCGGAGAAGAGCGCGCGTCCCAGCCCCACACCATCGCGACCCGACCGCGATGCACCGGAACCCGACGAGGACGAGGGCTCTCCCTTCTCCGGGAAGCTGATCACCGAGGGGATCACCGTCCAGGTGCTCAACGGATCGACCTCTCCCGAGGCCGCCGCCTCGATGTCCGACCAACTGTCCGGACTCGGGTTCGAGATCGTTGCCGTCAACGAGTCCTCCAAGGGCTACCCGCTGACCACGGTGTTCTGGTCGTCGGAGGCGTCGCGGGGGGCCGCCGAGGCTCTCGCCGGGAGGTACGGATGGGCGGCGGAGCCGAAGCCCGACAACCTGACCGACGAGGTGTCCCTCCACGTGGTGGTCGGAGACGACTTCTAGCCCGGCCCCCCTACTTGCGCGATCTCGAGCTCGAGATCGAGTTGCAACGTCCCACTGATCGGAGCCCGTCCCTGGATCGGCTTAACGCGTACCTCGAAGTCGCCGCGCGTCGATGACCGTGCGCGGTTGAGGTAGCCGCCCGAGATGTTCAAGCGCGCCTCCGCTCTCGACGTCGCCGACCCGGTGAGGGAGGCATCACCTTGGGGCAGGGCCGCGGTCCACACGAGCGGACCCTCCCCCGAGTAGCTGAGGTCGGCGAGGTCTCCCTCGGCCGATACGTCGAGGCTCTCGAGATGACCGGTGCTCCGCACCTGTTGGAAGACCGAGCCCACGTTGACCTGTTGCTCGGCGGGCCACGAGTCCCCCAGCGTTACCCCCTCGAGAGGGAGCGGGGGCCGGTAGGTGCCGATGAAGGCAAGCTCGTCCTGATCGATCGCCGCGGCCGGCACGCCGTCGACCTCGATCACCTCGAACAC
>JBOGXG010000384.1:0-2741 GCA_050694195.1 Actinomycetota bacterium
ACCATCGGCGACCGGGTCGTGAACGACGTTCCCCCCAAGGAACGCGACATCGCGATGGTGTTCCAGAACTACGCCCTTTATCCACATATGAGCGTCTACGACAACATGGCGTTCGGTTTGAAGCTCCAGAAGGTCCCGAAGGAAGAGATCGATTCCCGGGTTCGAGAGGCAGCCCAGATACTCGGTCTTCAAGACTTCCTCGGTCGGAAACCGAAGGCACTTTCAGGGGGGCAGCGCCAGCGCGTCGCTATGGGTCGAGCCATCGTTCGCCATCCACTCGCCTTCTTGATGGACGAGCCGCTCTCCAACCTGGACGCGAAGCTGCGCGTCCAGATGCGCTCCGAGATCGCGCGGATCCAGAACGACCTAGGGGTCACCACCGTGTACGTGACGCACGATCAGGTCGAGGCGATGACGATGGGAGACCGCGTGGCGGTCCTGCGCAAAGGGGAATTGCAGCAGGTCGATGCTCCACAGACGTTGTACGAGCATCCGAACAATCTCTTCGTCGCCGGCTTCATCGGTTCGCCGGCGATGAACCTCTTGGAGGCCACACTCGTGCGCTCGAACGGCTCGCTGGCCGTCGACGTAGGGGCCTCGAGGCTACCGGTGGATGAGTCCTCGGTCGCTGCCCGTCCCGCTCTCAACGATCACGTGGACCGGAGGATCATCCTCGGGATACGTCCCGAGGACATGGAGGATGCATCTCTTGTCTCCGACGCTCCTCCGGACCGGCGGCTGACGTCCACCGTTGAGCTGCGGGAGGCCCTCGGCTCGGACGTCGTTGTCCATTTCGACATCGACGCTCCCCAGGCGTTGACGGAGGACGTCAAGGAACTCGCTGCGGACGTCGGCCGTGAAGCTCTCGAGCAGGCGCAGCAGAGCGCGGCGGGCGGTCGCTCGACGATGCTGGCGCGCCTCAACCCCAGGAGCCGGGTCGGGAAGGGCGACGCGATCGAACTGGCGGTCGACGTTAGGCGGCTTCACTTCTTCGATCCCGAGAACGGCTTGGGCATCTACGAGGGGAGGGGGAGCTAGGGACAACCGGCAACACAAGAGTAAGCAACGAAGCCTCCAAAGGGGGGGCAGGAAAGGGAGGAGGTCCGATGCGTTCACGGGTCCTGATATGTGGACTGGTGTTGATGCTCATCGCCGCGGCTTGTGCGAGTGACGATGACGGGGGAGACGGTGCGGACGGTGGCGGTGGCGGTGGCGGCGAGAACACGGGAACGGTGAACGTTCTCAACGCGATGGATCCCGCGGAAGCGGGACCGATCCAGGAGATCGTCGACGAGCTGATCACAGCCGATGCCGACTATGAGGTGGAGATCGAGGCCAGCGGGGACTTCGAGGAGCAGGTCCAGATCCGCGCCGAAGGTGGCACCCTCGACGTCATCCTTCTGCCTCAACCGGGTGCCGTGGTGGATCACGCCGCATCCGGGAACGCGATCGCCCTCGAGGACCTCGGCTTCGACATCGAGGAGTTGGAGGCTCTGTTCGGCGAGTACTTCCTGACGCTCGGCGAGTTCGAAGGCAAGCACTACGGACTTCCGACGAACGTCAACCTGAAGAGCATGGTCTGGTACCCGAAGGATGACTTCGACAAGGCGGGTTACGAGATCCCAACGACCTTCGACGAACTGATCGCGCTGAGCGATCAGATCGTTGAGGACGGAAGCACACCATGGTGCGTCGGTTACCAGAGCGAAGGCTCAACCGGGTGGCCCGCAACGGACTGGATGGAGGACATCATGCTCCGGACGGCCGGTCCGGAGGTCTACGACCAGTGGGTGACGCACGAGATCCCGTTCAACGATCCCGCCGTCAAGACTGCCGGTGAAGTCTTCGGCGAAGTTATGTTCACGGATGGGTACGTACTCGGCGGTGCCTCGAACACCCCCTCGGTCGCGTTCGGTGATGCGCCGGCTCCGATGTTCGATAACCCACCGAAGTGCTGGTTGCATCGTCAGGCTAGCTTTATCAACGCGTTCTTCCCCGAGGACGCCGAGGCCGGCGTCGACTACGACTGGTTCCCGTTCCCACCGATCGACCAGGAGGGAACGCTGTTCGCCGGCGAGCTGGCGGTCGTCTTCCGTGACGCTCCCGAGGTGAAGGACTTCCTCGACCAGTTCATGGCCGAAGAAGTGCAGTGCGAGATGGGAGGCGTCACGGCGAGTTCGAGGATCTCTCCGAACGTGAACGTCGGTCCGGATTGTTACGCCAACGAACTCCTGGCCGGCGCCTCCGAGGTTCTGACGGAGGCACTCGAGCAGGGAACGGGGCGCTTCGACGCCTCGGACCTGATGCCGCCCGCGGTCGGTTCGGGGAGCTTCTGGACCGGGATGGTCCAGTACATGCGGAACGGTCCCGATTCGCTCGATGGCGTTCTCGACGACATCGAGGCAAGCTGGCCGGCCGAGTGACAGGACCGGCTTGATCGGTAGACGGAAGGGACGGAGCGGCCTGCGGGTCGCTCCGTCCATCCTTTCGGAAGACGGTGATGTGTGAGTTCCTCTGCGGCGGAACCGGCTAGCTTGCCGCCGCCGGCCCGCGGGGGCCGCGCGGTTGCTCTCTCGATCCTGAGGATCATCGGGTCCTTCGGGATCCCGATAGTCGCGTTCTTCCTGATGTGGCTGACGTTCGATTTCTTGAGGGACAACGACGCGAATCGTTTCGCCATCGTCGGGGTCGCCCTAGTCGTTGGAGTCGTGGGGATCTTCGTCCTCTTCTGGGCCATGAAC
>JBOGXG010000385.1:0-3385 GCA_050694195.1 Actinomycetota bacterium
GATGGAGATCGTGTTCCACCTGGGGAGCCGCTCGCTGCAATAAGCGAACAGGTCCGTGATGATCCTCATCGAAGGTCTCGGCGGATATATGTAGGTGCCGCGCGCCGCGTATTCCTTGAGGATGTCGTTCTGCGTGGTGCCCATGATCCTTTCGGGACCCACACCCTGCTTCTCGGCCACCAACTCGTACAGCAAGAGGAGGATCGACGCGGTGGCATTGATCGTCATCGAGGTCGAAACCTCCGCCAGCGGGATGTCCTTCAGCAGGAGCTCCATGTCGGCGAGGGAGTCGATCGCAACGCCGACCCGACCCACCTCGGCCTGCGCCTTCGGATGGTCCGAGTCGTAACCCATCTGGGTTGGGAGGTCGAAAGCCACCGACAGCCCCGTCTGACCCGCCTCGAGGAGGTAGCGGAAGCGTTCGTTCGTGTCCTCCGCGCTCCCGAAGCCCGCGTACTGTCGCATCGTCCAGAGTCGCTTGCGATACATCTCCGGATAGACACCGCGCGTGAAGGGATACGTGCCGGGTCGTCCGAGCCGGTCCGCGACGGCGTGCGGGTCGTCCACGGCCTCGTAGACAGGCTGGATCTCGATGCCGGAATCGGTAATGCGTTCTTGGTCCACGACTGGACTCTATCTGAGCACCTTATTGGTTAGGATGCCGCTGTCTATGGCGACGGTTGAAGACATCTACCGCAAACACAAGCCGAAGGCCTTTCAGGCCGAGCGTCGACCCTCTCGCGCCGAGGTGTGGTGGTGGTTCTTCATGCGTATCTCCGGTGTCATCCTCGTCTTCCTCGTCCTGATCCATCTCTACGTCATGCACCTGATCGACGGCGGCGTCGAGCGTGTCAATTTCCTGTTCGTCGCGGAACGATGGGATTCGGTCGGGTGGAAGACCTTCGACTGGGTGATGTTGATCCTCGCGTTGCTGCACGGTGGGAACGGGCTCCGGATCATCATCGACGATTACGTGAGGAAACCGGCGTGGCGGACGACGGCCCTCGCGACCCTCTACACGGTGACGGGCACCCTCATGGTGATGGGTACTGCCGTCCTGGTTACCTTCGACCCCACGCAGGCGGGTTAGATGGGAGTTCGCCATCACGAGTACGACGCCGTCATCGTCGGCGCCGGCGGAGCGGGCCTGCGGGCCGCTCTCGAGGCGGGCCAGCGCTGCCGAACGGCCGTGGTCTCGAAGCTCTACCCGACCAGGTCCCACACAGGAGCGGCCCAGGGCGGCATGTGCGCGGCGCTGGCCAACGTGGAAGAGGACTCGTGGGAGTGGCACGCCTTCGACACCGTCAAAGGGGGCGACTTCCTAGCCGACCAGGACGCGGTGGACATCATGTGCAAGGAGGCCGTGGACGCGGTCCTCGATCTCGAACGCATGGGTCTGCCCTTCAACCGCACGCCGGAGGGGAGGATCGATCAGCGGAGGTTCGGCGGACACACGCGCAACCACGGTGAGTCTCCGGTCAAGCGATCCTGCTACGCCGCCGATCGAACGGGCCACATGATCCTTCAGACCCTCTTCCAGCAGTGCAACAAGCACGGCGTCGAGTTCTACAACGAGTTCTTCGTACTCGACCTGATCATGGTCGACGGCGCCTGTGCCGGCATCCTCGCCTACGAGATCGCCACGGGGGACGTGCACGTCTTCCACTCGAAATCGGTCCTGTTCGCGACCGGGGGCTTCGGGAAGATGTTCAAGATCACGTCCAACGCCCACACGCTCACCGGCGACGGGCCCGGGGTCGTCTACCGGAAGGGGCTCCCGCTCGAAGACATGGAGTTCTTCCAGTTCCATCCCACCGGTCTCTACGGCCTGGGCATCCTCTTGTCGGAGGCGGCGCGGGGCGAAGGAGGCATCCTCCGGAACTCCGACGGCGAACGATTCATGGAGCGCTACGCCCCGACGATCAAGGACCTCGCTCCTCGCGACATGGTCTCGCGCGCCGAGTTCTTCGAGATCAAGGAGGGGCGAGGCGCAGGACCGAAGAAGGACTACCTCCTCCTGGATCTCACACATCTCGATCCCGAACTCATCGAGGCGAAACTGCCCGACATCACCGAGTTCGCCAGGACCTACCTCAATGTCGAACCGTTCACCGAGGGCGTTCCGATCGTCCCCACGGCTCATTACGCGATGGGCGGGATACCGACGAACGTTAACGCCGAGGTCCTCGCCGACGCGTCGGGCACCGTTGTGCCGGGCTTCTACTCGGCCGGGGAATGCGCATGCGTATCGGTCCACGGCGCCAACCGCCTGGGCACGAACTCGCTATTGGACATCGTCGTCTTCGGGCGACGAGGCGGCCACAACATGGCCGACCACGCGAACGCGACCAAACTCCTGCCGATCCCGGAAAACGTGCACGAGCAGACCGAGAAGTGGTTGCAGAGCCTGATGGACGGTGATAGTTCGGATTCGACGGCTCCCATCCGCGAGAAGCTACAGAACGAGATGATGGATAAGGCATCCGTGGTACGCACGGAGGATTCGTTGTCGAGCGTTCAGTTCGAGATACAGGAGCTGCGCGCCCGGTTCGCACGCACGCGGGTCAAAGACCGGAGCAAGATCTTCAACACCGAGTTGGTCGAACACATCGAGCTCGGATTCCTACTCGACATGGCCGAGGCGCTCGTCGTTTCGGCACGCGCTAGAACAGAAAGTCGCGGTGGCCACTATCGCGAGGATCACCAACTCCGAGAGGACGATCACTGGCTGAACCACAGCTTCATCACCCGCGACGTGGATGGTACGACGAGCCTGTCGTACAAGCCCGTGACCATGGGCCGTTACGAACCTGTAGAGAGGAAGTACTAGTGGAGGTCAAGCTAAGGCTGCTGCGGTTCGATCCCGAGACCGATACCGAGCAGCATTTCGAGGACTACACGGTCGACGCCGAGCCGATGGACCGGCTCCTCGACTGCCTGCACAAGGTGAAATGGCATCTCGACTCATCACTCGCCCTGCGACGGTCCTGTGCGCACGGCATCTGTGGCTCCGACGCGATGGTCATCAATGGGGTCAACGCTCTGGCATGCAAGGTTCTGGTCAAGGACCTCGATCAGCCCATCACCGTCGAGCCGATCCGCGGGCTTCCAACGATCAAGGACTTCATAGTCGACATGGAGCCGTTCTTCGCTGGGTACCGCGCTGTCGAGCCGTGGCTGATCACGGATCCCGGGGAGCGCGACCCGGATCGCGAGCGCCTCCAGTCCCCCGAGGAGCGCGAGCGCTTCGACGACACGACGAAATGCATCCTCTGCGCCGCGTGCACCACGTCCTGTCCCATCTTCTGGTCCGACGAGGAGTACGTGGGCCCGGCGGCGATCGTGAACGCGCATCGGTTCATCTTCGACTCGCGCGATCAGGGAG
>JBOGXG010000386.1:0-5583 GCA_050694195.1 Actinomycetota bacterium
CAAGACCGTCGTCGTCCGCATCAACTCGATCGATACGCAATGGGCCGCCGACGATCTGAAGACGGTCGTCGAGAACGCCGGCTCCTACCTCGACTGCGTGATGATCCCGAAGGTTCAACATGCCGACGAGGTGAAGTTCGTCGACCACCTCTTGCGGATGATCGAGACGAACACCGGCCTCGAGGAGCGGATCGGGATCGAGGCACAGATCGAGACGGCGACCGGCCTCAAGAACATCAACGAGATCGCCCATGCCTCCGATCGGCTGGAGACGCTGATCTTCGGCCCCGCGGACATGAGCGCCTCCCTCGGCCTACCCACGGTCACCGCCGGCCTTCCGATGCCGGGTTATCCCGGCGATCACTGGCATTGGGTCCTCGAGACGATCCTCGTGGCGGCGAGGGACGCGGGCCTGCAGGCGATAGACGGGCCCTATCTGCTGATCAAGGATCTCGACGGGTTCCGGGAGATGTCGATGCGGGCGAGGGCTCTCGGCTACGACGGGAAATGGGCGCTGCACCCCGGGCAGATCGACGTGCTCAACGAGGTGTTCACGCCCACGCAGGACGAATACGACAAGGCCGAGGCCCTGCTCGACGCGTACAAGCACGCCACCGAGGTTGAACGGACCGGCGCCGTGATGTTCGGGAACGAGATGATCGACGAGGCGTCACGCAAGATGGCCGTGCAGTTCGCCGAGAGAGGGCGCGCCGCCGGGATGAGCCCGCAGAAGAAGCTCGAGGACTTCCAGGCCGAGTGGTCAAAGTGATCGAGCTCAACGACACCCAGAAGGCGATCATCGAGACCGTCCGCGAGTTCGTGGAGAAAGAGGTCTACCCGGTCGCGGAGGAGCTCGAGCACGCCGACGAATATCCCGAGGCGATCGTCGAGCAGATGAAGGAGATGGGCCTCTTCGGCATCACCGTGCCCGAGGAGTACGGGGGCATCGGTGAGTCGCTCACGACCTACGCGCTCGCGGTTGTGGAGCTCGCCCGAGGATGGATGAGCCTTTCCGGCGTCCTCAACACCCACTTCATGGGCTGCTATCTCATCAATCGCTTCGGGACCGATGAGCAGCGGGAGCGACTCCTCCCCAAGATGGCGACGGGAGAGATGAGGGCCGCGCTCGCGATGAGCGAGCCGGAGGCCGGGTCCGACGTGCAATCGATCCGCACGAAGGCGATCCGAGAGGGAGACGAGTACGTCGTCAACGGACAGAAGATGTGGCTGACGAACGGGCTCCGCTCCTCGATCGTGATGACCCTGGTCAAGACCGATCCCGACACAGATCCCCCGCACAAGGGGATGAGCATGCTGATCGTCGAGAAGGAGGGCGGCAACCCCAAGCCGGCCCCCGGTCTCGACGTCGGGAAGAACATCGAGAAGATGGGCTACAAGGGGGTCGAGACGACCGAGATGAACTTCTCCGACTATCGCATCCCGGTCTCGGCTCTCCTCGGCACGGAGGAGGGGCAGGGGTTCCGGCAGGTGCTCGATGGGATCGAGCTCGGACGCGTCAATGTTGCCGCCCGCGCCGTCGGGGTGGCGACGCGCGCCTTCGAGGAGGCCATCCGCTATGCCCAGGAGCGCAAGGCCTTCGGCAAGGCGATCGCCGGCCACCAGGCGATACAGATCCACCTCGCCGAGTTGGGCACGACCCTCGAGGCGGCTCGACTGATGCTGCTGTCGGCGGCCCTGACGAAGTCGGCCGGCGAGCGGTCCGACCTCGAGGCCGGGATGGCGAAGCTGTTCGCCTCCGAGGCGTGTCACGAGATCGTCCTCAAATCGCTGCGGGTCCACGGCGGCTACGGCTATTCGAAGGAGTTCACGGTGGAGCGTTTGTACCGAGATGCCCCGTTCCTCCTCATCGGGGAGGGGACCAGCGAGATCCAGAAGACGGTGATCGCCCGCAGGCTCTTGGAGCGTTACAAGGTCTGACCCTTTATGACCAGGCGGTTCGCAGGGCCTAACTAGAAATATCTAGGAAACTATGTTTAACTGCGCTCCGTAGCGGTATAACCACGCGTAGTTACCTTTCGATCGATCGCGGGAGAGTGGTGGCACGGCGGATGCAGAGGGTCCCCTCACTCAACATCAGCGAAGCCCATTGGGATCCCGCCCGTGAGGCGGCCCGCCTCGAGTTGGCGGACACCCTGCAGCGGAACCGCGATGCGATCGCGACCGCCTGGCTCGTCAGCGCGGGGGTCGACGGCGCCAGGGCCCGGGAATTGGAGCGATACCTCCGCTCGCTGATCTCCGGTCTCTGCGAGGTCCTGAGGGACGACGACTGGACCCTGTGTCAAACGATCATCGACACGATGGCCGAGGGCCGCGCCCGATCGGGCTCCCATCCCGAATCGACGTTCCAGCGCGCTCTCGTGTTCGGACGTCATGCGGTGAGGGGATTCATGCGCGACGACTTCCAGCTGATAGAGGACGCCTTGCTGGAGACGCTGCACGAGTGCGTCTTCCGCTACTACGAGTCGTACCAGGGCATGCGGCTGGCGTCTGAGAACGACCGTCTCTACACCCGGATCATCAAATCACTGGTGATGGCTCTAGAGGCACGGGACCCATACACGAAGGGTCACTCGATCTCCGTTGCGCTCCTCAGTCAGAAACTCGCACAAACGGTCGGCATCGACCACCCGAACCGCGTCTATCTCGCAGGCTTGCTACACGACGTCGGGAAGGTGGGGGTCCCCGACCACATCCTTTCGAAGCCGGGCCCACTAACTCCCGCGGAATGGGCCACGATGAAGGCGCATCCGATCACCGGCGCGAACATCCTGCAGCCGATCAAGCTCTACCCCGACGTCGTGGCCGGTGTGTTGGCTCATCACGAGAACTACGACGGGTCCGGTTATCCCTACGGCCTCAGTGGTGAGGACATCCCCCTGATCGGCAGGGTGATCCGCGTCGTCGATTCCTTCGATGCGATGACTTCGACGCGCGTGTTCCGGGCGAGCCGGTCGGTGGACGACGCGATGGAGCAGCTGCTTCTCCTTCGCGAGCGTGACTACGACCCCGAGGTCGTGGATGCGCTACACGAGATCGTCGACGCGCCGACCGCCGTGAAGGAACTCAGTATGGCGTCGTTGCAGATCGACATCACGGAGTACGGCACCTAACGCCGCGTCGAGTGATGGATACGTCAGGCTAAGCCTGACGGAGAGCGCGCTCGATGTGGTCTGGTCGGGCAGCCTCAGTCGAGGTCGCCGGCCTCCACCCTCTCGAGTCTCACGTCCCGGGCGAGTTTGTGGCCGGTCAGGCGTACGAGAGCGGCGGGTTCGTCCATCCCTTCGGCGACGAGGCTGAGGAGATCGCGTAGCGAAAGGATCCCGACGACCTTCCCCTGCTCGGTCACGACCGGGAGATGTCGGAACCACTTGTCGAACATGATCTCCGCCGCGCCCTTGATGGACTCGGTGGGCGACACCGTGACGACCTCGGTGGTCATGATCTCGCGAACCGTCGTGGCTTTGGGGTCCTTGCCCTCGGCGACGACGCGCAGGACGTCTCTCTCGGTGACGATCCCCTGCAACTTGTCGCCGTCCATGATCAGGAGAGAGCCCGTCTGCTGTTGCCACATGTGCGCAGATGCTTCGGCGAGCGTGTCGTCGGCGGCATCCGTCACGGCGGCGGCGGTCATCACATCCTCGACTGTCATGGGGCGATTGTAGTGGACGGGCGGCCCGGACTTAAACTCACTTCCGTGCGATTCGGATTGGCGCTCCCTCATTACGACGATTCCCTGGCCGGTCGTGCCGTGTCATGGGAGGGCGTTCTCGAGGCCGCGCGGGCGGCGGAACGTGCCGGCTTCGATTCGGTTTGGGTCTCGGATCACATGTTCCTCGACTGGAGCAAGTATGGGGGGCCCTCGGAGCCGCGGGGCTCGCTCGAGTGCTGGACGACGCTGAGTGCCCTGGCCGCCGACACGGAGCGCCTCCGCCTCGGCTCCCTAACCCTCTGCAACGACTTCCGCAGTCCCGCCCTCCTCGCCAAGATGGTCGCCACGCTCGATCAGCTGTCCGGGGGCCGGGTCGACGTGGGGCTGGGGGCGGGTTGGTATGAGCCGGAGTACGCCGCGGCGGGCATCCCCTTCGACCGTCCCGCCCGCCGGATCGATCGCCTCGCCGAAGCGGCCACCATCCTCGCCCGCCTACTCGAGGGGGAGGAGCTCACGCTCGACGGGGAGCATTACTCGATCAAGGGCGCGATCTGCAGGCCCCGGCCCCTGCAGGACCCGCGCCCGCCGATATGGATCGGCGGCAAAGGGGACCGTCTGCTGCGAACGGTGGCGCGGGCCGCCGACGGATGGAACTTCTCCTGGATCGGCTCCCTCGATACCTATAGGGAGAGGCTGGACGCGGCGGGCCGGATCTTCGAAGAGGAGGGGCGGGATCTCGCTTCGCTCCGGCGATCGCTGGGTGTCTATGTACTCGCCGGCAAGGACCGAGCCGACCTCGACGCGCGCTACGAGCGGCTGACGGCCCGAACCCCGGCCGGCGTGCTAACGGGGTCCAACGGCGGCAGCGCAGTATCCTTAGATGAGTTCGGTGCTTCGAGGATCGTCGGCTCGGTGGCCGAGGTCGTCGATCGCCTGGGTGAGGTGGCGGCGCTGGGGGTCGAGGAAGTGATCTTGACGATCGGCGCTCTTCCCTTCCAGCTAAGCGATCTGGAGGACATCGAACTGGTCGGCACGGAGATCGTGCCGGCGCTCAGATAAGGAAAGGCGAAGAGATGCCCAACATAGGCCCTCTCGAACTGGTTCTCATCATCGTCGCCCTGCTCCTCCTCTTCGGCGCGACGCGGCTCCCGAAGCTCGCCCGGTCCGTGGGTCAGGCCGGCAAGGAGTTCAAGGAGGGGCTTAAGGAGGGATACACGGAGCAGCCCGTCGAGGGCCCCTGCCCCTTCTGCGGCGTCGAGGTACCGGCCGACTCGAAGTTCTGCCCCGGCTGCGCGCGTTCGGCCGCAGACATAGTCGCCGAGCGCGAGAAGAAAGCCAAGGCCTGATCCCTTCCGCAGGATCACTGCGCTATGTGCACATCCGGCGCGCCGGAATCGTTACGGGATCAGCACGACCTTCGTGGCTTCGCGCGCGGCGAACAACTCGTAGCCCTCTTCGGCGTCATCGAGCGGGAGCCGGTGCGTGATCAGTCTCGTCGGGTCGATCGAGCCGCGCGCCACCGCATCCAGCGCGTCGTCCCAATGCGCGTGGATGTTGGCCATGCCTGAGAAGCGAAGGTCGAGGCCTCTTATCCAGGCGCGTCCGAGACCAAGTTCCATCCTCTCCATCCCGTAGACGCCGATCACTACGACGCGGCCCCCGTCGCGCACGCATCGCATCGCCGACTTCAGCGCGCCGACAGAACCAACCGCGTCTACCGCCGCGTCGGCGAGTTCCCCGGAGAACACGTCGCGGATCGACCCCGATGGGTCGTCCTCAATCACGAGGCGCGCCGAGTGACCCCGCCCCTCGGCGAACGCCACCCGGTGGGGGTCGCGGTCGAGGAGAACGACGTCTGCGGAAGCATCTTTCAGGGCCGCCGCGGTGAGAAGCCCGATCGGTCCGGCCCCGAC
>JBOGXG010000387.1:0-6545 GCA_050694195.1 Actinomycetota bacterium
CATTGCACGTGCCACCAAAGAGTTCACGGCTTTCGCTGATGTACCCAGGAGGGTGGCTACGTCGTCCTCGGATAGATCCTCGTAGAAGCGGAGAACGACCGCCGCCCGTTGCTTCATGGGCAACGTCTGCAGAAGAGTCCACATCTGTTCCTGCTCGCCGACGTCAGGAAAATCTGCGTTATTGGGTGATCCTTGGCGACGCAATAAGGCGACTTCGAGCCGACGTCGCCGATGGTAATTGTGCGCAAGGTTGATAATTGTTCGTCGAAGATAGGCCTCGACCGAGTTAGGAGAGAGAATGTAGTGAAACCGTTGCGCCATTCGGAGGAATGCTTCTTGCACAAGGTCTTCCGCGGTTTCCCGATCCCCTACGAGAAGGTAAGCAACACGCGTAGCTCTCGGTAGATAGGCGCAGTAAACCTGCGCGAATCCAGCGCGGCGCTGAGCCCTCGAAGACGAGTCTGCCGCGTTCATTCAGCGTACTCCCTGTGACAACGGAATAAGCCATTCGCTTCCTTCACACCTCTATAGACACACGACGCCTCTGGTAGACCTCGCATTAAGCCCCCAGTATTGACGCCGAGACCAAGCCAACCCCGCCGGCGGCTAGGGCTAGCCCGTTCGCGGTTCGCATCAAGGGTTCCAGAGCCTCTACATTGTCCATAACGCTCTCCAAATGATCCCCGCCATGAACTGCCTCGGGCTGAAGGAGGAAGAGCGGGATACACCGTGCGAGGCCAAAGGCAAGAAATACCGCGCCACCTTCCAGGACATCCGCTCCAAGAAAGGTCCACACCGGGAGTACGTAGAACGACGCTGCCCGGATGGGCGTGAATACTCCGGCCCCCAGCACTCCGCCATAGAGGCTGCTCGTTAGCCTGGGGGAGAATCTTCGGCGCCAAATCCCAGGAACTTGGCGGTGAAACTCCGGAGTGGGGAGATGAATAAGCTGAAGCTCATGAAGGCTATATCCGACCGAAACAAGCCCTACGACAAGCAAAGGCACCATCGATTCTTTGACGGCGCTGGTAAAGATGAGAGTGCCTACCAAGGAAATCGTCATACCGACAGCGGTCGCGGCAAAAAGACTACACAGCGTGTGGAGCCAAATGGATAAAGGCAATCTGCCCGATACTCGCTCCCCGTACACGACAGGAATGACGGTTCCAACCATCGATAAGCCTCAGGGAGACCAGAGGGTTGATATCCCCGCGAAGATTGCGAGGACGCTGATTGCGACGGGAGTCCATCCCTCTGGGCTCTGAGGAAGCAGGATCGCTGCAATTGCCCCTGCAGCCCCATAGAAGAGAAAGAGGATCTTACGCTGCCCTTGCGGTGGGTACCGGGCTCGCCATACTCGTGGGGAACTGTTCATCTAGTGGTTGGCCTCCTAAAGAGCAAGCCTCAGCACCCGGGCGTCGTGCAACCCGTAGTTTCTCGGATGCGAGTGCAGAGATAGGCACCGTTGCAAGGTGGGTTACCCCTGTAGATATCTGCATTAGGATTGTTTGCGCATCCGGGACACGTATTACAGTTATCGAGTTTCGCGGGAGGGCATGATCCCGTATTGAAGCAGTCCAGATAGCGATAATGATCGCAGTCATGGATATCGCAACAACAACACACCCATGAGTTCCCGAGGCATGCGCAGCTCGGGCAATCGGTATTGCTTCCGCTGCAATCGGAACACCCGCACTGGCTTCCGGTGAGTCCACATGTGCTCTTATGATTGCACCCGACGGTTGCAGCCGCCGCCATCCGTCGATCAACTGGAAGAATCTCCTGAACGATACTTACGCCAAGCGCCGCAAGGCTGAGCTTTCCGATCTTGCCCAATGCACTGCGACGTGAATATCTCTGCGAGAATCTTCCAAACAACCGCGTAGTCACAGTGTCCAAAGACCTAGGAGGTTCCTGATCCTCATATCGGTCACGCATCGCTAGCCTCCTCCGGCCGGATCGACCGCCCTATCCGTTTCCTTGTGAAAGCCTTCATAGGCTGCCTCAACGGTAGGCAATCCAACGCGCAGGGCGTCTACCAAGCTCTCGAGATGCTCCAAGTGATTCACAACACCCTTGCTTCTCACGGCTCCGTTGGAATCGACCAGCACAGCGTAGGGAAATGCCGACACACCAAACGAGTCTGAAATCGTCTCCGAGGCCACGACGGAGAGCCCAATCATTCCGTGTGTTCGTGCGTACTTCCGGATCGGACCCTCCTCCCCGCGGACTATGACTACGACCTCCACCCTTCCGCGTTCACCCCGCGCGAATGATCGGATACTGGGCGCTATGTCATCGCAGACGCTGCAGCTGGTGGACAGGAAGATCACCACCGTAGGCAGGAGCTCTCCTCCGATCGATACTTCCACTCCGTCAACATCCGCAACAACAAACGTTGGGGCGAGTTCTCCTATATCTGGCCCGGGATTCCCTGTACGGGCACCCACTGGAGGAATGCGGTGATGTATAAGACCAACTTGACGGATCGTGGCCGCCAAAACGATAAACATCAACGCATTGAGGAACCAGAGTAAGACGTACGAGACTAGCCAGATTCCGCTCATGGCACCCTCACGGTCTCGACGTAGAAGGGGTCGATACTGCTTCGTCGGATGCAGGCCGTACAATTCCGTCGCTCGAAAGGGAGACGAACGCTCCTAACGCACCACTGCTATCCTCATTCCCCAATCGATCTCTGCGCCTAACGTCCCCAGCCAACCGTGTCATGTAGATGATGATCACGATTCCGGCCAGGATGCACGTGACTTGAGTTCCCACGATCGTTAGAGGCCAACTGCTCATGGATTTCCACCGCTTCGCTAGGGTGGGCGGCGAACGGCCAGGACCAACTGGCCGAACCCGCCACACCACTAGCCACAATCGCAGCAACGGTGAGGCTTACGTTTCTCCAAACCAGCCACCAGCTCAACCCTCGCTCATCAGTTCCGCTAAAGCAACCACAACCGATGTCCTGATTGCCGCGCAAGAGATTCACTGCCACCGCGGTTGTGAAGATCATTAGAAATCCGGCGGCCAAATACGCCGGCGCGGGCATTAAGAATCCCACCAACAGCGTCAGAGCAACGAATAGCTCCAGTTCAGGCAGTGTCTTGCTTAAGACTTCAGCAACAGCTGGCGGAACCAGACGAAATCTCTTGATCGAGTTTGCAAGAGCAGAGCGTCTAGTGAATAGCTTATTCAGAGATGCCAGTAACAGGACGGTGACCACGATCAGGCGGCACACAAACACGAACCCGAGATAAGTCCAGGATGCGTCCGCGAAAACAACCGCCAACACCCCACTCGCCCCCTACCGTCAACCAACCACCTAACCGCCAGCCAAATCTTCTGTTAAGCCCGTCGGCTGAGTCAAGCAATACAAGCCTCAAGGGGGTTAGCCGTGATGTGTCGAGCGACGGGTGGTCCGGCGGATAAGCTAGCTAGTTACACCGCTATCACTCAAGCGGTCGATCGCCGGCTTCTTGTTTCGCAGGGCCTGCCTTGTATCCGAAGCGCGGGCCCGGCGCGGGCGCTTTGAAGTGAAATCATGACGCCGATTCGTGCATCCACACGGCTGGCGGATTGTTGTCGTATCAGAGCCATCTCCCCGATATCTCCCCGGTATCTCCCCGGCCACTTCACTGTGAATGACGGACACGAAACGGACAAGACCGAAGAGCGTGAAGTTTCTTTCTACCGGGGCACCACCTGCACGTTCGAAGCCGAGGCTTCCGATATCTCCCCGATCTCTCCCGAATCTCTCCCCGCCCATCGCTTTCATAAGCAGCATGGAACGGAACTGGCATCACCTCAACGAAGTCATCGCCCTCGGTGCCTGGTCTCGGGCAGCGCGGGCTCGGGCGTCACTTGCCAGCTCGGTGTGTCCGAGGAGGTGGGATGAGCGCGCGGTCCTCTCTCTTGAGGGGCGGGCACAGGCGTCCAGGTGGGTGACCGAATGAGGCGCATCAACCTCGGGCACCCTCGCCTCATGACGCTGCCCCCTCGCGACCGGGAGGAGGCCGCGCGCCTGCTTGCCGCGCTGGTACGCGAGGCGGCGCTCAGCTCCCGCTCAGGCCATGGGCTCGGGGATGACCGCGCTGAGGCTGCCGCCGACTTGCCGATAGCTCCCTTAACCGTTGGCAAGCGGCGGGTGCGCAAACGTCCAGGTGAGGCGGCGTGAGTGCGCACTCTTGCTGCACCCGACGGTCTCCGCGTACGACTCCCTACGGTCGCCGTTCGCTTCGACTCCTTCATCATGTGGCATGGACTTCTCCTCCGACAGTGGATTTCTCTCCTTGCCTTCTCCTTCTGATGAGACGGTTCTCTTCTCTTTCTTGTCCTGCAGAAGCCTTTGTTCCTGCGGAGGCTCCCTCTTGAAAGACTTCGTCAGCGATACCGACCGGGACATCCTCGACAACCTGGTCGAGCATCGCGTCGTGACAGCAGCTCATCTGAGTGTCCTGCTCGAAGTCCCCGCGCGCACCATCCGCTATCGCCTCTGCCTGCTCAAGACTAAGGGCTACGCGCGCTCGGTGAGGCCTCCCGCGGACAAGGGATCGTCGCCCGATCACTGGTGTCCGACGAGAAGAGCAGACTCGTGGGCCAAGGGCGAGCGCGCACCAAAGGGTGGTGACAAAGCCGCCCCGTCCACGACCTTCGTCGAGCATTCGGGTGCGATCACAGCTCTCTACGTTGCGCTGCTCAAGGCCACGGCCGGTCTCGGACTCAGCGAGTGGGCGCGAGAGGGTGGCGCCGCAGAGGAGTTCGAGTGGCGCTCGCGTCCTCGAAAGATCGTGCCCGACGCGTTCATGGTCCTGGCCGACAAGGAGGCGGCCTATCGGGCTTTCGTCGAGGTCGATCTCGGGTCCATGAGCATGACGCGCCTGTCCCAGAAGATCTCTGGCTATGCCGCCTACTACGCCGCGCAGGCGTGGAATGGGACCCATCCGTTCCCGCCCGTGCTGCTGTTAGCGACCACCAGCGAAGCCCGCTCCGCAGGCGCCATCGCCCGCTTCGAGCAGCGCTTGGCTCAGGCAGGGCGCCACTTGCATTCTTTTCACTACCGAGGACGCTACGATTGGGTGCCCGAGATGGGCGCGTGCGCCTGCGCGCGCTATCCCGACGAGGCGGTGAGCGAGCCCGTGTGGCTGTCCGCTGGAGGAGGCGACGGCCTTTATCTCACCGATCTACTGCGGCCCCCGTTGGCGAGATGGGCTGAACAGGAACGAACGCGCCGGCAAGAAGACGAGCGCCGAGAGCAGTGGCGACAAAGCCTCCGTGCCGACCCCGAGCGTTGTCGTAGGGAAATACAACAATGCGGGTCCTCGCGCAGCTTCGAGGATCTCGCCGAGGCCTTCGACCAGCGGGGGAGCCTCGCGCTCAACCTCCTGTTGCAACGCGACCACGAGATGGATGCGACCGAGAGGGCTGCGTTCACGGTCTTCTCCCGGCGGCTTGCCTGGAGCAGGCGGGGAGGCCTCACCGCTACCGACGATCCCCCACCTCCGAGCGAGCAGGAGCGCCGCGCGGTTCACAGTCTCGTGGACAATTATGCGGAGCGCCAGAAGCGATACGCGGCGCGCCTCTACACGCGCTGTCCCGGCTCCCCAGCAATCCACAACGCGATCGCACACCTCGATGGCGGCGACCTGCTGCGCCACGACGAACTCTCGCGACTGCCCGGTCTCATCGTCGCGCACCGCAACAACCTCTCCGAGCTACAGCGACGTCGACATGCTTACCTTACATGGCGAGCCCAGACCATCGGCCAGGCGCGAAGAGCAAAGCGCGCGCTGGCTCGGCTCATATTCGATCCCGGACGCGCCGCAGAAGAGATCGACCTCGCGCGGTTGTGGTTCTGTAAGCCGTGCGGCCAGCCCGCCATCCCGACCGAGCACGACCTCGGAGTCGGAAGCACACCGGATTGCTGCTTATGCAAGCTGCGGGCGACCACAAAGCTTGCGGAAGCGCTGGGCGAAGGTTTGATTCGCCCCGTTGAGGATGGCTTCTGGGCTGTCTGTCACCCACCCGTGCCAGCATGGGTCTTAGAGGAGGCCGCCCGGCCGCTCGCAAAAAGTGCCGGCCCGAACGAGGAGTGGTGAGCATGAGGATCGCGATCTACACCCGCATCTCGACCGACGAGGACAACCAACCGTTCTCTCTCGGCGCACAACAGGACCGCCTCGACGCCTACTGCAGGTCCCAGGACGCGTGGCTAATCGTGTCGCGCTATTCCGATCAGGCATCGGGGGCAACCTTGGCTCGGCCCGGACTTGAGCGCGCCCTCGCGGACGCGACCAAGGGCGGCTACGAGCTCCTGCTCGTTCACCGCGTCGATCGCCTCAGCCGAAACGTGCGCCAACTCGCGCAGATATCGGAAGACCTCGACCGCGCTGGCGTGTCGCTGCGCTCCGCCACGGAGCCGTTCGACACCTCCTCGGCGGCGGGAAAGATGATGATGCAAATGCTCGGGGTCTTCGCCGAGTTCGAGCGCACCACGATCGTCGAGCGCGTGATCGCGGGCATGGAACGGGCCGCGTCAC
>JBOGXG010000388.1:0-12750 GCA_050694195.1 Actinomycetota bacterium
GTTGGCGCCCTTCGGTGACTGGGTGGAACAACTTCTGGCCGAGTCGACGGGCAAGCAGGGCAAGGGCGTGGTTCCCATCGTCGGCGAGCCTCTCGTCGAGCCGGCCGCTTATGGAGGCGACCGGACGTTCGTTCACCTACACGGGTCGAACGATGGCTCGCAGCGAGGTTTCGTCGATCGGCTCACCGCGGCCGGACATCCCTGCATAGTCCTCGACGCGGGCGATCCGATGGACCTAGGCGCCGAGATGTTCCGCTGGGAGTTCGCAACCGCGGTCGCCGGGTCCATCCTCGGGATCAACGCGTTCGATCAACCCGACGTCGAGGCGGCGAAGAGAGCCGGGCGAGAGATCCTGGGGGGACGGCCGGACCTCTCCTTCCCGGATGAGGACCCGGCTGCGTTCTTCCGCGACGCCGCGCCGGGTGAGCTCGCCGCGCTGCTCGCGTTCGCGCCGATGACGGAGGAACGACGCCGAACCATCGCGCAGTTGAGGGAGAGGCTCGCATCGCGAGGCATCGCGACCCTCAGCGGTTTCGGCCCGCGCTACCTGCATTCCACGGGACAGCTGCTCAAGGGAGGCCCCCCCGGCGTGCGCGCTCTAGTCGTCCTCGACGAGCCGGAGATCGACGAGCCGATCCCCGGATCGGAGCACGGCTTCGGCAGACTCGTGACCGCGCAGGCCCTGGGCGACGCGCGCGCGATGGCCGGCGCCGGTCGCGTCGTAGTCACCTGCAGCTGGTCTACGTTGGCCCGATACGCAGGGGAGGAGATGCGATCTTGAAGATCGGCATGGTCGGGCTCGGCCGGATGGGCGGGATGATGACCAAGCGCCTCCTCGGCGGGGGCCATGAGGTGATCGTCTTCGATGTGGACACCGCCGCGGTCTCGGCGGCCGCGAGCGAGGGCGCTACCGGGGCGAACTCACTGGAGGATCTCGTCGCGCACCTCGACCCTCCCCGCGCGGTGTGGATCATGGTTCCCGCCGGTCCCATCACCGAGGACACCATCGATCGCGTGGCAGGACTCCTCGGGAGCGGGGACGCGATCGTCGACGGCGGGAACTCTCGCTACTCGGATACCCAGCGCCGCGCCGCGGAACTTCGCGAGCGCGGGATCGCGCTGGTCGATAGCGGGACGTCGGGCGGCGTTTGGGGTCTGGACGTCGGGTATTGCCTGATGGTGGGGGGTGAGCCCGAGGCTTTCGCGCGGCTCGAGCCGATCTTCAAGACCCTCGCACCGGAAGACGGCTACGCGCACGTGGGGGAGCCGGGCACGGGTCATTTCGTGAAGATGGTGCACAACGCGATCGAGTACTCGCTGATGCAGGCTTACGCGGAGGGCTTCGACCTGATGCGTGCGAGCGAGTTCGACCTGGATCTGACCGCGATCGCCGAGGTATGGCGACACGGCAGCGTCATCCGATCGTGGCTCCTCGACCTCGTCGCTCTCGCACTGCAGGAGGAACCGGACCTCGCGAGCATCTCGGACCGGGTGGACGACTCCGGCGAAGGCAGGTGGACGCTCAACCTGGCGGTCGAGAAGGGCGTTCCCGCGCCGGCCCTCGCCGCGGCTCTGTTCGCGCGGTTCGCGTCGCAGGTGGACGAGTCGTTCGCCGGGAAGATGCTGGCCGCGATGCGGCATCAGTTCGGCGGCCACGCGGTCCACCTTGCCGCGGAGAAGTCCCAGAACCCGAGCGGGCCGGCCTAGAACCTCCTCAGCCGCACCCGGGCTACCGAGTGGTCCGATGCTTTCTCGAGTATGAGACGCGCCCGTCTGCGCGTCGGTCCGATGTTCTCTCTGAGGTTCACGCCGTTGATCGTGTCCCAGATGTCGGCCGCGGTGCTCTTCGCATCCTCCGGGGAGAGTTCGGAGAAGCGATGGAAGTAGGACGCCGGGTCCCGGAAGGCCGTTGCCCGGAGGGTCAGGAACCTGTCCACGTACCACCGCTTGACGTGCGCTTCCTCCGCGTCGACATAGATGGAGAAGTCGAAGTAATCAGAGACGAACGACTCGGTACGTTCGCCGGTTCCCGTCTGGAGGACGTTAAGCCCTTCGACGATCACGATGTCGGGACGTTCGATCACTTGTTCTTCGCCGGGGATGATGTCGTAGGTGAGATGGGAGTACACGGGGGCCCGAACCTCCTCATGACCGGATTTGACGGCGGCTACGAAACGTAGGAGGCGCTTCCTGTCGTAACTCTCCGGGAACCCCTTGCGGTCCATGAGACCGAGTGATCGCAAGGTCCCGTTCGGATGAAGGAAGCCGTCCGTGGTCACGAGATCGACCTTCGGATGGTTGGGCCACCGCGCGAGGAGAGCCTGCATGATCCTCGACGTGGTGCTCTTGCCGACGGCGACACTGCCCGCGACACCGATGATGAAGGGAACCCTGGCGGCATGCTTCCCGAGGAACGTATCGGTGGTCTTGTGCAGTTCCTGGGTCGCGGCGACGCGAAGGTTGAGTAGCCGGGATAGGGGCAGGTAGATCCGCGCCACCTCGTCGAGGGACACGTACTCGTTCGTCCCGCGCAGCTTGTCTAGATCGTCCTCGGACAACGTGAGAGGGGTCGCGGCGCGGAGCCTGCCCCACTCTTCGTGCGTGAAGTCGCGATAGGGCGAGAAACGCGTATCGAGCGCGGGAGCTACAGGCTCCACGATGGATCGCTCCTATCGCTTTCGAGCGTGATGCCGCGATTCGTTCCCAGGAGCGCATGCACCAGCGAGCCGACCGCCCATCCCAGCGCGGCCCCCCCGAGGACGTCGAGAGGGAGGTGAGCACCGACGTACATGCGGGCGAACCCGACAAGGGTCGCGACGGTCCACACCACGATCCGGCCCGTCCGACCGAGGTACGAGTTGGCGATGGTGGCGAGGGCGAACGCGACGGCGGTGTGACCGGAGACGAAGCCCAGGCCGCTGGTTGCTTCACCTCGGAGCGTCACGTCGGCGAGCAGGTCGGCGGGGCGCCCGCGTTCCATCACCTCTTTGATGATCCGGGCGAGGAGCCAGGCCGAGATGCCGGCCACGAACAGGTCGAGCGCGAAACGGACCCGGCGGAGGGCCAATGCTACGAACGTGACCACGGGCACGACGACGAGGTTCCCCGCCTGCATAACCGTCGACATGAAGAGGTCGAGGAGGCCCCCGGGCAGGCCGTTGATCGACTCGAAGATGTCCTCTTCCGCGTTCGACACGCGGTTGGGCCGCACCGGCAGCGAGGCGAGGATCAGAACCGCGGTCGCGACGATCCACTCGACGATGTGGCTCCTGCGGTGGGGGAGGACAAGCCGGTCCCAGAAAGAAGGGCCGGCCCCTCCCTCGGGACCGCGCGGCTTGTCTTGGTCGTCGGTCATCGCCCGAACGATACAAAGCCGCCCGGCGAGGGCGCTTCGATTCCTTGATTACGTATCTCAAATGGGGTGGAAAGACCGGACAATGAAGCCCGTAGCGGCCGGGGCGCCCGGTCGCGCCTAAGGAGCATGGTGGCCGAACCAGTCGCGGCGCCCCCGGAACGTACCCGGCGCGCCAAGAAGTGGATCCAAGGTGTCGTATCGGCGGTCCTAGTGGTCGCCGTATTCGCGTTCGCGCTCCCGAAGCTGGCCGATTTCTCGGACGTGTGGCGGGAGATCACGGAGATGACGTGGCTGGAGATCGCCACCATCGTCTTGGTCGGCGTGTGGAACATCTTCACCTACTGGCTGGTGATGATGGCGGCCCTTCCGCGATCGAACGTCTGGCAGGTGAGCAAGGTGAACCTCGCGACCACGGCGGTTTCGAACACGCTGCCCGCCGGTGGGGCGCTCGGGGTCGCCGCCACGTTCGGCATGTTCTCTTCGTACGGGTTCTCCAATTCGCAGATCAGTGGTTACGTCCTCGTGTCCGGCATCTGGAACAACTTCGTCAAGCTCGGGATGCCGGTGATCGCCCTCGCGCTGCTTGCCGTCCAGGGCGATGCAAGCGGGGGATTGATCACGGCCGCGGTCATCGGTGTCGGTGTCCTCGCCGCCGCGGTTGTCATGTTCGTACTGACGCTGAGGTCGGATCGATTGGCCCGCAGGATCGGCAGAGGCCTGGGAACCGCGTTCTCGGCCTTCCGGAAACTAGTAGGGAAGGGACCGGTGACCGGTTGGGACGCCGCGGCTTCCCGTTTCGGTCGCGAGACCGGCGAACTCGTTCGCGGGGGCTGGCTGCGCCTCACCCTCGTGTCGCTGGTGAGCCACCTGTCGCTCTACTTCGTGCTGCTCCTATCCCTGCGTCACGTCGGAGTTTCCGATCAAGACGTCGGCTGGGCCCAGGTCCTCGCCGCCTTCGCTTTCATCCGCCTGGTGTCCGCCCTTCCGATCACGCCGGGAGGCCTCGGTGTGGTGGAGCTCGGGCTGTCGGCCGCCCTCGTCGAGGCCGGAGGCCCGGAGGCCCCGGTCGTCGCCGCCGTTCTCCTGTACCGCGCGATCACGTACGTTCTTCCTATCCCCCTCGGGGCCGTCGCCTATCTCAAGTGGCGAGGGGGCTCGGAGGCACGGCGCCTGCGCGTGGAGGCGCAGAAGCAAGCGGTCGCGGCGGCAACCGCCGAGCCGATCGCGGGCCGCGCCGAGGCGCCGGTGGGGCCGCCGACGTGACCGCCGCGGCCCCCAGGCGGCGGAGACGGGATCTCGCCGCCGTCGTGCTCATGTCCCTCGTGCTGCCGGCCTGCGCGGTCGGGCGGGCGGATCCGGTGCGCGTCCCCAGCACGGTTGGTGACGGCGGCCCGGTCGTCATCGCGTCCTTCGATTTCGCGGAGAGCGAGACGCTCGCGCAGATCTACGCGCAGGTGCTGGGGCAGAAGGGCTATCCCGTGAAGGTCGTCCCCTCGGTGGGTTCGAAAGAGATAGTCGAGCCGGCGCTCGTGCAAGGGATCATCGACTTCGTTCCCGACTATCAGGGATCGACGCTCGAGTTCTTCACCCTGGGTAGCGGAGAGGCGCCCGGCTCGGACGCGGCCACCAACCGGGAGTTGAGAGACGTCCTCGAGCCGCAGGGGGTGAGCGTCCTCGCTCCCTCGCCCGGGGAGAACAAGAACGAGGTCGTCGTCACCCGCGCAACCTCGGAACGGTTCGATCTCAGGGAGATCAGTGATCTGCAGGCCGTTGCGGACGAGCTGGTCATCGGCGGGCCGGCCGAATGCCCCGCGCGTCCACTTTGCCTCGTGGGGTTGCAGGAGACCTACGGCCTAGAGTTCGCCGAGTTCCGTCCGCTCGATACCGGGGGGCCGGTGACCGTCGATGCGCTGGATACCGGCGTGATCGATGTCGCCATCCTGTTCACGACGAACCCGGCGATCCCCGCGAACGACTTCATCATGCTGAGAGATGACCTGGATCTGCAGCCTCATGAGAACGTCGTCCCCATGGTGCGAACGGAGGCCGTCGAACACTTCGGCGACGATCTCGTGACCCTGGTCGATTCGGTGACCCAGCTCTTGACCACGGATGAACTGAGAGAGATCAACGAGATCGTGGAAGTACTCGGGCCGCGCGACGCCGCAACCGCGTGGTTGAGGTCGCAGGGCTTGGTCGCCACGGCTACACCGACGGGAGGCGAGTGACATGGCGGTAGCCGAGCAGAAGGTCGCTCCCTCGCCGCAGGAGACCGGGCAGGCCACACCACGACCTCCGACGAAGAAGAGGCGTAGACCATCGGGGGAGGCACCCCCTCTTCCGCGCCAGCTGCGTACCAGCGGACGGTACTGGCTCGCGCTGGGGATCCTGGCCGTCGTGACGTGGCTGGCGCTCATCCTGGTCGACGAGTTCGGGCAGCAAGCGACGAAGGTCGATCTCGCGATCCTGCGTTGGATCGCGAGGATCCGGGGTGAGTTCGTCACCGATGTCGCGCGCTGGTTCCACTCGCTGGGTTCGGAATGGGCGATCGGTGCGGTGCGATGGGGGACGCTCATCATGCTGTTGCTGTTCAAGAGGTTCCGGCATCTCTTCGTCTTCCTCGGGTCTGTCCTGGGGGTCGGTTTCGTATGCACGATCGTGGCGCAGAACATCGTTCGGGCACGCCCGATCGGTCTCGAGATACTCGGTCATTGGGAGGGCTCGGCGCATCCCTCGCGTCCGATCGCCGCAGTGGCGGCAACGCTCTTGGGGATCACCTACGCTCTGGTGCCTCCCGGGCGGCCGCGAACGTGGGCGAAGTGGATCTCAGGGGTACTCATCGGAGCCCTAGCCCTGGCTCGTCTCTACCTCGCCGTGGACCATCCCACCGACGTCATATACGGGATCATCGTCGGGGTGACCATCCCATTGGTCGCCTTCCGGATGCTCACGCCGAACGATGCCTTCCCGGTCTCCTACCGAAGGAAGCGCGCCGCACACCTCGACGTGGAGGGACCTCGCGGTGACGCGATCCTTCAGGCCGTCGAGGAGCAATTGGGCATCATGATCACCGATGTGCAACAGTTCAACCTGGAAGGGTCCGGTGGTTCCACTCCGCTGAAGTTGACGGTTGCCGGCGAGCCCTGTGGGTTGTTGTTCGCGAAGTTGTACGCACGCAACCATCTGAGGGCGGACCGCTGGTACAAGCTCGGCCGGACATTGCTCTACGGCCGGCTCGAGGATGAGAGCTCCTTCTCCACGGTTAGACGACTCGTGCAGTACGAGGACTACATGCTCCGCGTCATGCGCGATGCGGGACTGGATGTTGCGAAACCGTTCGGATTCGTAGAGATCACACCGGAACGGGAGTATCTGCTCGTTACCAGTTTCGTTCCCGGCGCACACGAGATCTTGGACGGCGACGTCGACGATGACATCATCGATCAGGCACTTGGCACCGTGCGCAAGCTATGGGACGGCGGTCTGGCCCACCGCGACATCAAGCCCTCCAACATCTTGGTGCGGAACGGCAAGGTCTGTCTGATCGACGTTGCCTTCGGCGAGATCCGCCCCTCTCCGTGGCGTCAGGCTGTGGACCTCGCCAACATGATGTTGGTGCTGGCGTTCAAGACGGACCCGGAGATCGTTTATCGGCGAGCGCTCAAGTATTTCTCTCCGGACGACATCGCCGAAGCGTTCGCGGCGACCCACGGGATGACCTTGCCGAGCCAGTCGCGCAGCATGCTGCGCAAGGATCGACGGGACCTCATCGGACGCTTCCGCGAGCTGGCGCCCAAGCGGCGCCCCGTTTCGATCCAGCGCTGGAGCCTCCGGCGCGCGGCGCTTTCCGGGGGCATCCTTCTGTTCACGCTGATAACGGCCCTCGTCGCGCTCAGCAACTTCCAGGGGGCCGGGTTACTTCCGCCACCGCAGGCGACCCTGGCCGCGTATTCCGCCGTGCTCAAGAGCCCCGAGTGCAGCGTCTCGGACCAGTTGGGCCTCGAGTCGCAGTCGGTGCCGAGCGCGGAGCTCGTGCCGTGTCTGCGGGCGATGCCGGCCGGATGGTCGTTCCAGGCGATGGATGTCAAAGACGGCAGCGCGACGATGTTCCTGGACTCGGATCGAGCGGGCTTCCGGGCAGTCGAGGTCGAGCTGACTCCGACCTGCAACCTGTCGGGGACGACGGAGGTTACCTCTGAGGAGCCCGGGACGAGGCAGTTCGACCGGATCTTCGAGGTCGGCGACAACATCGTCGCAACGCGCTACTACACGTTCGACGGTGGATGCACGACCTACCACTTCAGGTTGTCGGGTCCGAGCGCCTCCGGATTGATCCATGAGGCGACCGAAGCCCTCAGCTTCTACCCGCGCTCCGAGCTCGAAGCGGCGGTCTCTGGGACCATAGGGGTCGATCTCTGACCGTGTCCACGGAACCGAGAGAGAGGTGGCGGCCGCGTCTCCTGCCGTCCGTCCTGTCCCTCGCCGTCGTCGTCATCATCTTCATCGTCGTCCTGCCGCAGATCGCCGACTTCTCCGATGTGTGGCGGACGCTGGTGGAGATGACGGGTATCGAGACGCTCACGTTGGTGTTGGTCGCGGGGTGGAACCTCGTCACCTATTGGTTGCTCCTGATGGTCGTTCTGCCGGAACTCCGCTTCGCCCAGGCGATGGTCGTCACGGAGACGTCGACGGCGATCGCCAACACGCTTCCGGGGGGCCCGGCGTTCGGCCTGGGGACCGCTTACTCGATGTACGCATCGTGGGGCTTCTCGCGCGCTCGCATCGCGCTGGCGCTGGTCGTCTCCGGTGTGGGGGACCTCTTCGCGAAGCTCTTGATGCCGGTGCTCGCGCTCGTTGCGCTCGCGGTCTACGGTGATGCCAGCGCCTCGTTGGTGATCGCTTCGGTGGTCGGCGTCGCCACGCTGGCGGTGGCGGTCACCCTCTTCGTGGTCGCACTCAGCAGCGACGACGCCGCTCGCAAGGTGGGTGACGGCGTGGGTCGAGGGGCATCGCGGATCCTGGCCCTCCTCCGCCGGGCGCCGGTGGCGGGCTGGGACCAGGGGCTCGCTCGCTTCCGGGCGGAGACCGTCGATGTCCTGAGAGCCCGCTGGGGCCTCCTTCTGGGAACCGCGCTCCTCAGCCATGCCTCGCTGTATCTCGTTCTCCTGCTCGCGCTGAGGCACGTCGGTATCTCGGACGACGAGGTCGGATGGGCCGAGGTCCTGGGCGCTTTCGCGTTCGTCAGGCTTCTGTCGGCGGTCCCGATCACACCGGGAGGTCTGGGCGTTGTCGAACTCGGCTTGACGGCCGCGCTCGTCGTTGCCGGGGGGGCCGAGGATCAGGTGGTCGCCGCGGTTCTCGTCTTCCGCATGCTCACCTACCTGGTCCAGATCCCCTTCGGCGCGCTCACCTACCTTTACTGGAGCCACAATAGGAGTTGGAGACGGCCTCCCCTCGACCGGAGACCGGACTCCACGGCAATAGATAACCCCGCTTAGAACCCGCCGGGAGGTGGCGTGCACCACTCCGTCGCTCGCTCGATGTGGCAGGTCTTCGAGCCGGTCCATGCAGTGACGTACTACGCGCCCGAAGCGCGCGCCGCGACCGATGCGCTGGGTCTGAAGGGCGGCTGGATGGGTTACTTCGCCGGCTGCGCGGCTCCGATGGGCGCGGTGAGCGCGGAAGTGGTCATCGCCACCTTCTTCAACTTCCATCCGGACATGGTGCACCGGGCCTTACCCGACGCCTGGGAGCTGAGCTCCCCGGACGACGTCGTGATCGCCAGGGAAGGTGCGATGGGCGACGCGCTCCGGAGGTTACTGGGAGACGCGATCGATTCACCGGACCTCGCCGAGGCCGCCGAGCTGGCCCGGAGTGCGGTCGATGGGTGCGAGCCCTACGGCCGTCCCCTCTACGCGGCCAACGCCGCGCTCGCCTGGCCCGACGAGCCCCATCTCGTCCTCTGGACCGCGGCGACGCGCCTGCGGGAGCATCGAGGCGACGGGCACGTCGCGAGCCTCGTGGGGGCCGGGCTCGACGGGTGCGAGGCTCACGTGACCGTGGCCGCGCTGGGAACGGTCCCCGGCGAGATGCAACGGGCGAACCGGTGGTGGTCCGACGATGACTGGGCCGCCGCCGAACGGCGCCTGATCGAGCGCGGCTGGCTCGAGCGGGACGGAACGCTGACCGTGCACGGACATGCCGAGCGCGCCCGCCTTGAGACCGCCACCGACCGAGCCGCCCTTGGGCCCTGGGAGCACCTCGGGAAGGACCGCACCCTCAGGCTTCACGAGCTCCTTCTCCCGCTCGCCGAGCGCGTGATGGGCGAGGGCGAGGTACCGGTCCCGAACCCGGTCGCGCTGACCTGGCCGCCGGTTCCCCCGCGCATCTAGCCGCCCCGGCCCGGTGACCGGCTGGGTCGTGCCGCCTTGGCGCGCAGGTGGTTCTAAGCGCGTGAGGTGCACGTAGGCGTGCACGTTCCGCGCTCAAAACGAGCCGGCGGCCTGCCCGGCCCAGGTCGGGACTCGCCCGGAGCCCCTATCAGGCCGTTTCGGGGTGTCGTGCCAGTAGGGCTCCCGCGGCGAGCGCGAGGAGGGCGAGCGCGGCTCCGGCTACCGCGAAAGGCGTCCGGAGGCCGACGAATTGCGACAGGAGCCCGCCGAGGATGGTTCCGAGCGGGATCGCTCCCCACGACAGCAGCCTGTGAGTGCTCTGGACGCGACCGAGGAGACGGTCGGGGACGAGGCTCTGCCTCAGCGAATTCGTCACGACGTTCCACAGCCCCCCGGCGAAGGCGACTCCGATCATCATCGCGGCGACCACGGGCCAGCTGCTGCTCGATGCGATCGCCAGGTTGGCGAGGCCGGCGATGAGGAGCGCGGCGACGACCGTGCTCCTGGTCCCGATACGGCGCTTGATCGAGCCCGCGAGAAGGCTCCCCGTCAGCGCGCCGAACGCCTCGCCGCTGAGCAACAGGCCGAATCCGATCTCCCCGAGATCCAGGATCTCCAGGGCGAACAGCACCGCGATGGCGAAGGTCGCGTGAAGCACGAGGTTGGTCGCCGCGGCGATGAGGCTGAGATCCCTCAGCAGTGGCCGGCGCCACAGCCATCTCAGGCCCTCGCCGATATCGCGCCGGATGTTCCGTGTGGGGGCCGAGTCGGCGACCGGCCGCGGCCGGAACGAGATCGTCGTGAGCAATAGCGCCGCGGCCACGAACGAGACCGAATCGAGGAGGAAGGGAAGCCCGACGGCGAGCGCGACGAGGGCGCCGCCGAGGGCGGGCCCGGCGAACTCGTTCATCGTGACCATCGCCGCCTCCAGGCGACCGTTGGCATCCTCCAACCTGCTCCTCGGCACCAGGTTCGGCATCAGAGCGAACGCCGCGTTATCGGCGAATACCTCGCCGATCCCCTGAGCGAGGGCGACTCCGTAGAGGAGCGCGAGCCCGCCTCCACCGGTGAGGACGACGACGCCCAAGAGCGCCATCGCGACTCCCCTGGATACGTTGATGAGGATCATCAACCGGCGCCTGTCGACGCGGTCCACGATCGCGCCGGAAACGAGACTGAAGAGGAGCCATGGCAGCTTGCAGGCGAAGAGGACGCCGGCGATCAGGATCGGGCTGCGGGTGAAGGTCGCCGCCAGCAGCGGGAGAGCCGTCATCCGCACTCCGTCGCCGACGTTGTTGACCGCGGTAGCGAGCCAGAGCTTGAGGTAATCCGGTCCCAGCCTCTCCGGCTCGGAGTCGACGGTGGCGGCCGCGTCGAGAACGATGACCCGGTTCGCGTCCTCCGCCGGAGCCGCGCGCCCGAGCTGTTCTTCGAGGTCGATCTTGGTCGCCATGTTTCCGCCCGTCAGAGAGAGGGGTGATCCGCCGCTGAGAAGGGGGCTCGGAGGCCTATAGGAGCGGGGGCGGCGACTCCATCAGCTCGCCGCCCCCCATCGCCCGACCATCAGGCTTTAGCTCCAGCTGTTGCCCTCGAGCATCGTGCTGCACCTCCTCCCGAGCCTCCCATTTGCTCAGGTGGCAAAGATGTCACGGTGGGCCATGCGTTAACAAGAGTGCTTAAGGGTGGTTTTGTATTGAACCGTTGTGGCTAGTTAAAAAGGGAATTGTTGGAAGGTACCGGGGTAAGAATGCTCAACCGTCGACTCTAGGCAACACGAGCAACAGAACATGACTAGTGCAAACGGGCGCGTCGTCCTATTGCCGCACGGTTAGAGGAGCCCCCTGGTCCTTCCGCCGTCGATGAGGATCGCCGAGCCGGTGATGAATCCGGCGGCCTCCGAGCAGAGGAACGCGACGACCTTCCCGAAGTCGCTCGGGTCACCGACCGCGGCGTCACCGGGCACCAGGCCGAGGTCCTTCGTCCGATCGGTCGCATGCAGGCCGGGGCAGGCGAGGTTCATCGTTATCCCCTGGGGAAAGACATCGACGGCCGCCGTCTTGGCCCAGGCCCACAGCCCCGTCCGGGCGGTGTTGGAGAGCGAAAGCCCGGGATCGGGCTGCTTCACGAAGCTAGATGTGATGAGACAGATGCGGCCCCACCCGCTCGTTCGCATGTGAGGGACGGCGGCTCGCACGAGCCGGATCGAGGTGAGGAGGTTCGCGTTGATGGCAGAGGCCAGGGCGTCATCGTCGACCTCGAGGGCGCGCCCGGGGGGAGGGCCGCCGGCGTTCGCGACGAGGACGTCGAGCCCCCCGAACGCGTCGACGGTGGCATCGACGAGCCGTCCGGGGGCGGCGGCCTCGGTGACGTCCGCGGTCAGCGACAGGACCTCGCCGCCGAGGGACCGGATCTCATCGGCCGCGGCCCTGAGCGAGTCCTCTCCGCGAGCGCAGATCGCGACCCGTGCCCCTTCCCCCGCCAGCGCGAGGGCGGTGGCCCGCCCGAGCCCGCGCGAGGACGCCGTAACCAGAGCGCTCTTGCCGGCCAGTCCTAGATCCACTCGGACATCCTCCACCACGGCGGGGCCGAGGAATACTTCGGACGGGCATCTAGTTGCCACGAACAGATGGTGATGAAGACAGGAAGTATCTCGACAACTTGAGTCCGGTTACTAGAGCAGCGCATCGCACGTTCGGTTCGCTAAAGGTACGTAACTACAGACTGTTCATCTCGGGTCAGCTCGTTTCTGTGAGCGGAACCTGGATGCAGACCGTCGCGCTCGGCTGGCTGGTGCTTAGCCTTACCGGCAGCGGCGTTGCGGTCGGGGTGAACCTCGCCCTGCAGTTCCTACCGATACTCGTCTTCGGCCTCTGGGGCGGGCTGATCGCCGACCGGTTCGACAAGCGCCGCACTCTGATCCGGACCCAAGCAGCCTTCGCCTTCCTCGCGGCGGCGTTGGGGGCGTTGACGCTCGCGGGGTTCGCCGAACTCTGGATGATCTAC
>JBOGXG010000389.1:0-10674 GCA_050694195.1 Actinomycetota bacterium
GCCTCAAGGTGCGGCTCACCAGGCGGGGGCGCCGCGTGCTGCGGCGGGCGCTCCGCCAGCGCCGCCGGCCCTCCGTTCGCCTGCGGCTGCGGGCGCGCGACGCGGCGGGCAACCGCTCGCGGCTCGTGCGGCGCAAGGTGCGCGTCAGGCGCTGACCTCTCTCAGGCGCTGACCTCTCGCAGGCGCCGCTCCAGGAAGCTCCGCTCGGCCGGGTTCTCCGTCAGGTCGCGAGCGCGCCGGTAGGCGGCGGCCGACTCGACGGTGCGGCCCAGCCGGCGCAGCAGGTCGGCCCGCGCCGCGTGCAGCAGGTGATAGGCCTCCAGAGCCTCGAGCTCCGCCATCAGCTCCAAGCCCCGCTCCGGACCGTAGGCCATCGCCACCGCGACCGCCCGATTCAGCTCGACCACGGGCGACGGCCTCAGCAGGGCCAGGCGCGAATAGAGCCCGGCGATCCGGCCCCAGTCGACCGCGGCCGACGCGTTCTCGGCGGCGATCGCCGCCTGCAGCGCGTACGGTCCGTTCCCTGCCGAGGCGGCGGGCACCAGCGCCATGCCCTCCTCGATCTCGTCCTCGTGCCAGAGGGCCCGGTCCTGGTCCTCCAGCAGCACGAGCTCGCCGTGGGGGTCGACGCGCGCGTCGCGGCGCGAGTGGTGCAGCAGCATCAGGGCGAGCAGCCCACGCACCTCCTCCTCGTCCGGCATCAGCCCGCGCAGCACCCGGGCCAGGCGGATCGCCTCCTCGCACAGCTCGCGACGCACCACCGCGTCGTCGCTCGTGGCCAGGTAGCCCTCGTTGAAGATCAGGTAGAGGGCCGCGAGCACGGCGTTCAACCGCTCCGGCAGCTCGTGGTCCGGCGGCACCTCGTAGGGGATGCGCGCGTCGCGGATCTTGCGCTTGGCCCGGACCAGTCGCTGCTGCATGGCCCGCTCGCCGGTCAGGAACGCACGCGCGATCTCCGTCGTTCGCATCCCGCCGAGCGTGCGCAGCGTGAGCGCCACGCGCGCCTCCGGGGCGAGCGCGGGGTGGCAGCAGGTGAAGACCAGCCGCAGCCGGTCGTCGGGGATGGAGCTGTGCTCGATCTCGTGCTCCTCGTGGCCGGGGGGCCGCAGCGCCTCGAGGTCCGCCAGCTTGTGCTCGAGGCGCCGTGCCCTCCGGATTCGGTCGATCGCCCTGTTGCGCGCGGTCGTGACGATCCAGCCGCCCGGATTGGGTGGCACGCCGCGGCGCGGCCAGACCTCGAGGGCCACCACGAAGGCGTCCTGGACCGCCTCCTCGGCGAGGTCGAAGTCGCCGAGCACGCGGATGAGCGCCGCGAGCGCCCGCCCCGACTCCTCGCGGAACAGGCGGTCGACGGTCTCCTCAGGCGGCCCTACCGCCGCGCCTCCGCCCTGGGCTCGTGCGAGTGCAGCTCCGAGCCGGCCGCGTCGTAGTCCATGACCGGACGGACCTCGACCGTGCCACCGGGCATCGGGACCCGCTTGGCCCAGGACAGCGCGTCGTCGAGGTCGGTGCAGTCGAGCAGGTAGTAGCCCCCGAGCTGCTCCTTCGTTTCGGCGAAAGGACCGTCGGTCGTCAGCGTCTCCTCGTCACGGACCCGGACCGTGGTCGCCGTCGACGTCGGTTCGAGAGCCTCGCCCCCCAGCAGCACTCCGCGCTCGGCGGCCTCTTTGCCGAAGGCGTTGTAGGCATCCATGATCTCCTGCATCTGCTCCTGGGTGGTGTTCGCTCCGGCAGACTCATCGCCGTAGATCAACGCCAGATACCTCATCTCTTGCCTCCTCCGATCGGGCGACGCCTCTCGTCGCCTTCACAGTAACGACGAAGGAGGGCGGCGGGAATCGACATCGCGGGGGATATATCGCTGGATCAATCTCGCCAGGCGAGGAATCGCTGCAGGAGATCGGCTCCACCGCGCGGAGGCGGTTTGTCCTCGGTCCAGGCGGCCCGTTTCTTGTCGCTGTCGAGGATCACCCACTCGTAGCCGTAGGTCCTCGGACCTGCCCAGTGCGGTTCCACCCACCTCTCGAACTCGAGTTCGGCGACGGCGGCGTAGCCGGCTCTCGGACGCCCCGACCAGAAGGGGTCGACGTCATGTATGGGTGCCCCGCGCGTGCGGGCGCGTACCTCTCTGACGGCCGAGTACTCGCCGATCCAGCAGATCTTGATCTTCGCCTTGCCCACGATCAGGCCCCCGTGGAGCTTGAGCCACACGCGATCGTCGGGAAACGCCCCATGCTTGTGAGCCGGGCCCGCGCTCTCTCGCGTCTCGATGGCATAGCCGAACCGCGGGGCCGAGGCGGACCCCGTCAGATGCTCCAGCTTGCGGATGACGACATGCTCGTCCACCTCGCGAGTATGCGCCCGCTGGTTCGGTCTACGCCAGCTACACATGCGGTCGTCGACGCACGGGATGGGGACCGACGCCCGGTTAGGCTGAAGGCGTGGCCGGCAGGATCGTGATCCTTATCTCGGGGGCGGGCTCCAACATGGAGGCTCTCGCCGAGGCCTGCGAACGTAACGAGGTGCCCGGCTCGGTGGTTGCGGTCCTCGCCGATCGAGAGTGTCTGGGTCTCAAGGCCGCGGAGAAGCGAGGCATCGAAGCGGCGATCCTCGATCCGGCGGCCTACGGATCCCGGGAGGAGTGGAGCGAGGCGCTTCGCGACGCCGTCGCCGCGCATAAGCCCGACCTCGTCGTCTCGGCAGGTTTCATGAGGATCTTTTCGCCCGTCTTCGTCGACGCTTTCGCCGATCGCCTGATCAACCTGCATCCATCGCTGCTGCCCTCTTTCCCCGGGGCTCGTGCGGTTCGCGACGCGCTGCAGGCCGGTGTCCTAGTGACGGGTTCGACCGTTCATTTCGTCGACCACGAGGTCGACCATGGCCCCATCATCCTTCAGGAGGCGGTGCGAGTGGAGCCGTTCGACACCGAAGAGGCTTTGCACGAGCGCATCAAGAACGTCGAGCATCGGTTGTTGCCGGTCGCGGCCAGGATGTTCCTGGAGGAAAAGGTGCGACTCGAGGACGGCAAGGTTCGACTGGCGCATTGAAACGAACGACGTCGACGAAGCGATGAAGCGGGAGGTAGGCGTGGCGACGAAGCGCGCATTGATCAGCGTGTCCGATAAGAGCGGGATCTTCGACCTGGCGCGCGGCCTGGTGGAGGAGGGGTTCGAGATCGTCTCGTCCGGAGGCACCGCGGCGGAGCTATCCGCGGCCGGGATCCCCGTCACGAAGGTCGCCGAGGTCACCGCGTCTCCCGAGATACTCGGGGGCCGGGTGAAGACACTCCATCCCAGGATCCACGGAGGGATCCTCGCCGACAGGCGCAAGCCTGAGCATGTGGCGGAGCTCGAGGCTCAAGGGATCGTTCCCATCGACGTGGTCGTGTGCAACCTCTATCCGTTCGAGAGGACCGTCGCCGAGCCGGACGTGTCAGAGGAAGACGCGATCGAACAGATCGATATCGGGGGCCCTGCGATGGTGCGCGCCGCCGCGAAGAACTTCCATTCGGTTGCGATCGTCGTGAACCCGCTGCGGTACGAGAGCCTGCTCGCTGAGATCCGCGCGAACGGCGAGGTCGGTGAGGAGATGCGCCGGGAGTTGTCTCTCGAAGCCTTCCAACACACCGCTGCATACGACTCCGCGATCGCGAACTACCTCGGCCGCGGTGAGTGGCCCGAGAGGCTCTTGATGTCGGGGGCCAAGGTCCAGGTGCTTCGCTACGGCGAGAACCCGCATCAACCGGCGGCCTTCTACAGGAGTCCCGGCGATCCGCGTGGGTTGGCCGCGACAGAGCAACTGCACGGGAAAGAGCTCTCCTACAACAATCTTCTCGACACCGATGCGGCGTGGAAGCTGTCGTTGGAGATCGAACGGCCGGGCGCGGCGATCATCAAACACTCGAACCCGTGCGGGGTCGCGATCGCGGCGACCCTCTCGGAGGCATACCTGGCCGCACTCGAATGCGATCGGACTTCTGCGTTCGGAGGGATCGTCGCTCTGAACGTGACCTGCGACCTCGCCACGGCCCGAGGCATCGCGGAGATCTTCACGGAGGTAGTGATCGCACCCGGTTACGACGACGACGCGCTCGAGGTGCTCACGGAGAAGAAGAACGTGCGGATCCTTCGGGGGCCGGCTTCATGGACGCCGAACTTCGACATGCGGAGCGTGGCCGGCGGGCTCCTGTTGCAATCGTCGGATCCTCCCGACGCCGCGGAGGACGCGAAGGTCGTCACCAGGGCACAGCCGACGGAGGAACAGTGGCGGGACCTCCGCTTCGCCTGGGTGGTGGCGAAACATGTGAAGTCCAATGCGATCGTGCTCGCTAAGGATGGACGAGCCGTCGGCGTCGGCGCAGGTCAGATGAGCCGGGTGGAATCCACCGAGCTGGCGGCGCGCCGGGCGGGCAACCGGGCTCGGGGGACGGCCTGCGCGTCGGACGCGTTCTTCCCGTTCCGTGATGGCCTCGATGCGGCCGTTGCCGCAGGGGCGGTGGCCGTCATCCAGCCCGGCGGGTCGGTCCGCGACGACGAGGTCGTCGCGGCCGCGGACGAGCACGGCATCCCGATGGTGTTCACGGGCCGCCGCCACTTCCGTCACTGACCAACCCGCGGCGAAGTTTTCCAGCAGAACGAGAACTATCGTCGAGATGGTGGAGAACATCGCGGGACGGGGTTCAGGAGAGGATCGACTCCTGCTGTTCGGCCGCGGCCTCGGACTGCGTTTCGGGGGCCGGGAGCGCGGCGAGACTCCCGTCCTTCTCCGTATCGCGGATGCCCGGGATCAGAAGGAAGATGAACGTCAGTGCGCTTCCGATGAGCCCGGCCCCAACCAATGTCTCCTTGACGCCGATCGCGTTCGAGATCGGGCCGGTGAGGATGAACGAGACCGGCACCAGGCCCGTCGACACCAGCCAGTCGAGACTGGAGACGCGTCCGAGTAACTCGGCGGGCACGAGGCGGTGCATCAACGTCCCCCACACGATCATCCCCGCCGTGAAGAGACCCGACATCAGAAGGCTCACGGCCATCGCCTGTCCCACCGACCCGACGAAGGCGAACGCCGCGATCATGAGGACGCCGACGCCCCACGCGCTGTACATGAAGGTGATGTGACGTCTCGGCAGTCCCCGCTGACCCATCGCGAAGGAAGCGATGAGCGCGCCGACTCCTCCCACCGCGAGGATCATCCCGTACGCTCCGGCATCGCCGCCGAGATCGTTCTTGACGACATAGGGGATCAGCACCTCGAGCGGTCCGATGAACGCCAGTAGTCCGACCGCCGCCGACAGCAGCGTTCCCCACAGCCAGGGACGGCTGCGAACGAAGCCGAACCCTTCCTTTATGTCACGTAGCGCCGACCCACTCACATCGTGGCGTCGGACGATCGGACGAGCGCGTATCAACATCACGGCGACGGCCGATGCGGCGAACGTGATGGCGTCGATCGACAGTGCCCACCCAGGCCCTGCGGTCGCGACGAGGACGCCCCCGGCGGCCGGACCCAGCATCCGCATCGTTAGCGGACGGACGAACTGATCGAGGGAGTTCGCCTCGAGGAGGAGGTCCTTCGGCACGATGTCGGGGACGATCGCGGTGAACGCCGGCATGAAGAACGCGTCGCCGACGCCGTAGAGGGCGACGAGGACGAGGATGTGGGTGAGTGTCAGGTTCCCCGCGATCGAGAGGATCCCCATGATGCCGAGTGCGAAGCCCCGGATGACGTCGGCCAGCACCATCAACTTCCGCCGGTCGAACCTGTCGGTGAGGACACCGGCCAGGAGGAAGAACAACACCATCGGCGCGGTCCACGCGAAGAAGACCACCGACAGGGCCGTGGGGCTGTTCGATAGCTCGTAGACCTGGAACGCGATCGCAACGAGGTAGATCCCGTCGCCCAGCAGTGAGATCGTCATCCCGGTCCACAGCAGCGCGAAATCCTTGATCTTCAAAGGCCGCATGATGCCGATGCGAGAGCCCAGCGGCTGCGGCGCGACCGTATCCGGGCCGCCCATAGCGGCCGGATGCGGGGTATCGGTGGGGTTGTGTCTGCGGTTCTTGTCTCTCTTGAACATCGGAACTTTCAACAGCGGGACGCTCCTTTGCGTTCCTGCCACGACGGTCGGGAGTCGTGGGGGGCTTCATCAGGACCCGGGCGGAGCCGGGGGGCGGCTCGGAGAGAGCCGGGACGCGAAGCTAGGCGAGCAGCTTCGCGAGGCCGAGTCGCGGCCTTCGTCTGATGAAGAACGTCCGATGCATCCCGCCACGATAGCGGTCGTCTGGGGGCCGCCGCAATAGCTCGAACCGGGTTCGACGGTCCGCCGTAAGTAGGATGGCGGCGACCAAGAGACGGACCGTGCCGGGGGGAGCGATATGACCGCGAGGATCATCGACGGCAAGGCCATGGCGGCCGAAGTGCGCGGCGAAGTGGCGACACGGGTGAATACCCTCGGCGAGCGCGGTGTCACACCGGGGCTCGCGACCGTCCTCGTCGGCGACGACCCCGCCTCTCACGTCTACGTCGCCGGGAAGCGGAAAGCGTGCGCCGAGGTAGGGATCAAAGCCTGGGACCACGATCTTCCGGCGAGCATCCCCGAGGATGAGCTACTCCGTCTCCTGAGGGATCTGAACGAGGATCCCGCGGTTCACGGCATCCTGGTGCAACTTCCGCTTCCGGAGCACATCGATGAGGAGGCCGTCCTCAACGCTGTGCTCCCGGACAAGGACGCAGATGGCTTCCATCCCTACAACCTCGGGCGCCTCCTCACCGGCAACAAGCTGATCGCTCCGGCGACGCCGGCCGGCATCCAGCAGATGCTGATGCGAAGTGGGGTCGCGACGGACGGAGCCGAGGTCGTGATCGTGGGGCGTTCCAACATCGTGGGGAAGCCCCTGGCCGCGCTCATGGTGCAGAAAGAGGCCGGCGCGAACGCGACCGTGACCATCTGTCACACCGGCACCGGCGACCTCGAGGCGCACACGCTCCGCGCCGACATCCTCGTCGCGGCGATCGGGCGCGCCCACGCGATCACGGCCCCCATGGTCAAGCCGGGAGCCGTCGTGATAGATGTCGGGATCAACAGGACCGAGGACGGACTCGTCGGGGACGTCGACTTCGCCGCGGTTAAGGAGGTCGCCTCGGCGATCACCCCGGTCCCCGGCGGTGTGGGGCCGATGACGATCGCGATGCTCCTGAGCAACACCACAACCCTCGCGGCCCGCTCCGTTTCTTAGACAGAATTGTTAGCCCAGGAGCAGCGGATATAACGAAGAACAGTGACCGTCGCTTACTGACTTGTTCCGGTTGCTCGCGGAGCAACAGATCTGTCTAAGAAAATTAGCGTTCGGAGGTCGGGACCCAGGAGCGCGGCTCTGGGCCGACGTAGCCGTGGTCCGGTCTGATGAGCCTGTTGTCCGCGTACTGCTCGCGCACGTGAGCCGTCCAGCCGGAGACCCGGCTGCAGGCGAAGATCGGGGTGAAGAGGTCGGTCGGGATCTGTAGATAGCCGTACACGGAGGCGGCGTAGAAGTCCACGTTCGGGTAGATGCCCTTCTCGTCCATCACCGTCTTCTCGATCTCCTGAGAGATCTCGTAGTTGTTTCCTTCCCCCGTTTTCTCGGCGAGCTCCTTCGCCATACGACGGAGATGGGTCGCGCGCGGGTCCTCCGTCTTGTAGACCCGATGCCCGAAGCCCATGACCTTCTCTTTGTTCTCGAACTTCTTGAGGATGTAATCGCGCGCCTTGTCGGGGGCCTGGATCTCCTTGATCATCCGCATGACGGCTTCGTTCGCGCCGCCGTGGAGCGGCCCCTTCAGGGCCGCGATGGCCGCGGTGATGGCGGAGTGGATGTCCGACAAGGTGGCGGCGCAGACGCGCGCGGCGAAGGTCGATGCGTTCATCGTGTGATCCGCGTGGAGCACGAGGCACGTGTCGAAGATCCTGGCGCTCTCGTCGTCGGCTTTGTCGCCCTTCAACATGTACAAGAAATTGCCGGCCTGGCTGAGGCTGGCGTCGGGCGGGATGAGCTGCTGGTCCTTACGGAGCCGGTCGTAGTAGGCCACCATGGTCGGGAAGACGGCGACGAGTCGGAGCGCCTTGCGATAGTTCGCCTCCGTGGACGTGTCCCAGCCGTCGGGATCCTTGGCGGACGAGGCGGAAACCGCCGTTCGCAACATCGACATCGGAGCGCAGGCCTTGGCTAGGGCCGGCATAAGTTCCATGACGAACTCGTTCGGCTCACGCTCCCGCGCGAGCTGGTCGCGGAGTTCCTCGAGCTCATTGCTGGTGGGAAGTTCGAGGTGGTGAAGGAGGTAGGTGATCTCTTCGAAGGTCGCGTTCTCGGCTAGATCGTGGATGTCGTAACCGACGTAGTAGAGAAGGCCCTGCTTACCGTCGATGTCGCTGATGGCGGTTTCTGCAGCTACTACACCTTCTAGACCTTTGCCGGTTCCGGACGCCATCTGGCCTCACTTTGCAGTGTCGTGGCCCTGCCCGGGCCTGCCCGATCTCTTGTCGTCGATCCAAGGCTATCAGGTAGGTTAGAGCACTTATCAGGCCTGGTGAGGCCCCATCTGTCGATCGAAATGCAGGAGTAATCTTTATGTCACAAACCGTTCATCGCGTCACTCTGATACCGGGCGACGGAACCGGTCCGGAGATATCCGAGGCCACCCGGCGAGTCCTCGAGGGGACCGGAGTGAAGTTCGATTGGGATGTTCAGTACGCGGGGGCGGATGTCGTGGACGAGAAGGGGACTCCCCTTCCGGACGAGGTACTGGATTCGATCCGCGCCAACAAGGTCGCCATCAAGGGGCCGATCACGACCCCCGTGGGGACGGGCTTCCGCAGCGTCAACGTCGCGCTCCGCAAAGAACTCGACCTCTACATGTGTCTCAGGCCGTGCAAGTCCTATCCCGGCGTCCGCTCCCGCTACGAGAACATCGACCTCGTCATCGCTCGTGAGAATCATGAGGATCTCTATGCCGGGATCGAGTTCGAGCAGGGCTCGCCCGAGGCGCGGAAGCTGATCGATTTCATGACCGAGCTCGGGGCCCGCCGCATCCGAGAGGACTCGGGCATCTCGATCAAGCCGATCTCGGTCACCGGGACGAAGCGGATCGTGCGCGCCGCCTTCGATTACGCGATCAAGAACGGGCGGACGAAGGTGACCGCGGTCCACAAGGCCAACATCATGAAGTTCTCCGACGGGCTCTTCCTGAAGACCGCGCGCGAGGTGGCCGAGGAGGAATACTCGAACTCCGGGCTCGAGTTCGAGGACCGCATCGTGGACAACATGTGCATGCAACTCGTGCAGAAGCCTGAGCTCTACGACGTGCTCGTCCTCCCGAACCTCTACGGGGACATCGTGTCCGACCTCGGCGCGGGATTGATCGGGGGGCTCGGCGTGGCACCCGGAGGCAACATCGGCGACGAGGCCGCGGTGTTCGAGCCGACCCACGGCTCGGCCCCCAAGTACGCCGGCCAGAACAAGGTCAACCCGATGGCCATGATGCTGTCCGGTGTCCTGATGCTTCGTCACATCGACGAGGTCGGTGCAGCCGGCCGCCTCGAGAAGGCGTTGGCCGCGGTCATCGCCGAGGGCAGGTACGTGACCTACGACATGAAACCAACGCGGGACGATCCGACCGCGGTCGGCACGTCCGAGGTGGCTGACGCCGTGATCGAGAAGCTGCAGGCAGACGAGATCTAGGCGAGAGACTCAAGGAGGAGTTGAGCGTGTCCAAGGTAACGGTGGTAGGTGCCGGTAACGTCGGCTCCAATACGGCTCGTCGTATCGCAGAGAAGAACATGGTCGATGAGGTCGTGATGATCGACATCGTCGATGGTCTTCCGCAAGGGTTGGCTCTCGACATCAACCAGTCGGCGCCGACCGAGCGCTTCGAGTCTCACGTCACGGGGACGAACGACTACGCCGATACGGCGGACTCCGATGTTGTCGTCATCACCGCGGGCTTGCCGCGCAAGCCGGGGATGAGCCGCATGGATCTACTGGACGCGAACTCCCAGATCGTGGGCGGTGTGACCGAGCAGATCGCTCAGAACTCGCCGGAGACCATCATCATCGTCGTATCCAATCCTCTCGACGAGATGACCTACCTCGCCTCGCTCGTCTCCGGCTTCCCCAAAGAGCGCGTGATGGGCATGGCCGGCGTGCTGGACTCGTCGCGACTTCGCTACTTCATCGCGGACAAGCTAGACGTGCCCCCGACCTCGGTCGAGGCCATAACGCTCGGTTCGCACGGCGATCAGATGGTCGCGCTCCCGCGTCATGCCACGGTTCAGGGCAAACCACTGCCCGAACTCGTCGACGAGCCGACGCTCGAGGAACTCTTCCAACGCACGCGGGACGGGGGGGCCGAGATCGTCGGATATCTCAAGAAGGGGAGCGCTTTCTACGCACCTTCCTCTTCGTCTGCCGCGATGGTGAAAGCGATCGTCTCGGATAGCGGCGAGACCTTCCCCACGTGTGTATGGACCACGGGTCAATACGGAGTGTCGGATGTCTACCTCGGCGTCCCCGCGAAACTCGGTCGCAAGGGCGTAGAAGAGGTCGTCGAGCTCGATCTCAACGAGCAGGAGCTGACGCAGCTACGCGAGGCCGCGGAGGCGATCCGAACCAAGTGCCAAGACATCGCCGACAAACAACACTG
>JBOGXG010000390.1:0-5906 GCA_050694195.1 Actinomycetota bacterium
GCCCAACACTGACCCCGTTGCCGATACCGCCGCGGTCGTCGAGAAGGTCTGGGCTCTCGGTCGCGAGGCGGGGCTCGTCGACGTCTTTCCCGCGGGGGCCTTGAGCCGCGGGCAGCGCGGCGAGAAGATGGCCGACATCGGTGAGATGGCGCGTTCCTACGCGAAGGTGCGTCTCTACACGGACGACGGTCACGGCGTTCAGGATCCGCTGTTCGCCCGGCGGGCGATGGAGTACATACGCGGCTTCGACGGCATCTACGCCGAGCACTGTGAGGACGCAGCTCTGGCGGCGGGAGGTCAGATGCACGAAGGAGAGCGCTCGACGTCTCTCGGACTTCGAGGCGTCCCGGCCGAGGCCGAGGAACTTATGGCCGCCCGCGACATCGCGCTGGCGAGACTGACGGGTTGCCGCCTTCATCTGCTCCATATCTCCACCGCCGGCACCGTGGACCTCGTACGGGACGCGAAGGAGCGCGGGATCGCCGTGACCGCCGAGGCGACGCCCCATCATTTCTCACTCACGGACGCCGAACTCGAGGACTACAACCCGGACGCGAAGGTGAACCCACCTCTGAGGACCGAGGCCGACAGGGCGGCGGTGATCGCGGGGCTCGCAGACGGAACGATCGATGCGATCGCCACCGACCACGCGCCGCATGCGCTCGAGGAGAAGGATCAGGAGTTCGAGTACGCACCGCCGGGTCTCATCGGGCTCGAGACGGCGCTCGCGCTCACGACCACGAACCTCGTAGAGCCGGGGCACCTGAAGCTGATCGACGCGCTGGAGCGCCTGTCGGTCGCCCCCGCCCGCATCCTCGGACTCGAGGACCACGGAGCGATCGTGGAGGGCGGGACGGCGAACCTGTGCATCTTCGATCCGGTCGCCGCGTGGGTCGTCGATCCGGCTCTGTTCCACTCGAAGAGCAGCAACACGCCGTTCGCGGGACGGACGTTGACGGGACGCGTCGTGCACACCTTCTTCAAGGGCCGGCGGGTCGTCACCGATGGTCGCCTCGAGCAACTGGAATTCGCATGACGTCGCGGCCCCCCGCCCTTCTCGCTCTCGCCGATGGCACCCTTTTCCGCGGGCTCGCGTTCGGCGCGCCGGGAACACGGACGGGAGAGGTGTGCTTCAACACCGGCATGACCGGCTATCAGGAGGTCCTTACCGATCCCTCGTACCACGGTCAGATCGTCACGATGACGTCGGTCCAGATCGGCAACACCGGCGTCAATGCCTTCGACGACCAATCACGACGTCCCTGGGTGTCCGGGTTCGTCGTCCGCGACCTCGCCGCGCGGCCCTCGTCGTGGCGCGCCGAAGGAACCCTCCAGGACTACCTCCAGCGTCACGGGGTGCCCGGCATCTCGGATGTCGATACGCGCCGCCTCACGCGCCACATACGCGACCGCGGAGCGATGATGGGCGCGGTCTCGAACGAGGTCCTGGATCCCGATGAGCTCGTCGACATCGCGCGCGCCGCCCCCGGCCTGGTCGGACGCGATCTCGCTCGCGAGGTCACGATCCGTGAGCCGTACACGTGGGGGCCCGGTGACGTCGAGAGCCGTGCTCGTTCCGGCTTCGCCGCGGGGACGGAGACGGCGACGTCGTCCGGAGATCTGCTCATTCGCCCGGAGGGCCGAACCTTCGATATCGCCGCCGTCGACTTCGGACTGAAGCAGAACATCCTCGACCTCTTGGTGGCGAGCGGGAACAACGTCACGGTGATGCCCGCCGATACCTCGGCCGACGACATCCTCGCGGCCGGATACGACGGCGTCTTCCTGTCGAACGGCCCCGGGGATCCCGAGCCGGTGACGTACGGGGTCGAGACCGTCGCCCGCCTCCTCGGCGAGGTGCCGATCTTCGGCATCTGCCTGGGGCACCAGATACTCGCGCTCGCGCTCGGGGCGACCACCTACAAGCTCCCCTTCGGGCACCGCGGCTCGAACCATCCGGTGAAGAGGACCGGCCTGGAGCACGTGGAGATCACCTGCCAGAACCACGGGTTCGCGGTCGAGGCCGCCTCCCTCGAGGGCACCGGCGCCAGGCTTACCCACGTGAACCTCAACGACGAGACGGTCGAAGGCCTGGAGGTCCCGGGGGTCGCCTACAGCGTCCAGTACCACCCGGAGGCCGGACCGGGGCCCCACGATTCTCGCTATCTCTTCGCACGGTTCCGTGAGCTGATGGAGACGTTCGAACCGATGGCGGTGACGACGCGGGCGTAGGTTACGGACTCGAACCAAGAGAAGGAGGAGATATGGGACGTGGAGATCGCCGCAGGAGACGGTGGCGGAAGGATCGCCAGAGGAGGACGAAGGAGCGGATGAAGCGGAAGGCCGAGGCGAAGGGCGCGGTGCGAACCTAGTGAGTGGGTTCCAGGTTCGAGGAGTCGACCACGTCCACATCACGACACCCGAGGAACTCGAGAAGCAGGTGATCGATTGGTACACCGATTGCCTCGGGCTCGAGCGGGTCGAGAAGCCCGAGGGGACGTGGCCCAAGGGAACGTGGTTCAGCGCCGGCGGGCAGGAGATCCACGTCTCGAAGGACGAGCACAACCCGCCGAAGGAAGGACACTTCGGACTCGTCGTCGATGACTTCCCCGCGGCGATCGAGGTGTTGCGCGCGAACGGCTGCCACATCGAGCAGGCCTCGAACATCCCCGGTCGTCACCGTTGCTACACGCGCGATCCCGCCGGGAATCGCATCGAGCTGCTCGCCTTCGACGACGAGAGTGGTGGGCGGCACTAGTGCCCAAGCGGACAGACCTCGAGAAGATCCTCATCATCGGTTCGGGCCCTATCGTCATCGGTCAGGCGTGCGAGTTCGACTACTCCGGTGTCCAGGCGTGCAAGGTGCTGCGCGCCGAGGGGTACGAGGTGATCCTCGTCAACTCCAACCCGGCGACGATCATGACCGACCCCGACTTCGCCGACGGGACCTACGTCGAACCCATCACCGCCGAGTACGTCGCGAAGATCATCGAGCGCGAACGTCCCGACGCCTGCCTTCCGACCCTCGGGGGACAGACCGGTCTCAACGTGGCGATGGCCCTCGCGAACTCCGGCGTCCTGGAAGCGCACGGCGTCGAGTTGATCGGGGCGGGAACGGAATCGATCAGGCGCGCCGAGGACAGGCGGTTGTTCCGCGAGACGATGGAGCAAACGGGGCTCGATCTCCCGCGCTCCACCTTCGCCTACTCGATCGAGGAGGCGTTGGCCGCGGCCGACGAACTCGGGTTCCCTGTGGTGATCCGGCCGTCGTACGTGCTGGGCGGGGGAGGCTCGGGGATAGTGCGCACCCCCGAGGAACTGAGGCCGGTGGTGGCCGAGGGCATCAGGTTGTCCACGATCGGCGAGGTCCTCGTCGAGGAATCGATCGAGGGATGGAAGGAGTTCGAGCTCGAGCTCATGCGCGACCGCAACGACAACGTGGTCGTGGTGTGTTCGATCGAGAACTTCGACCCGATGGGCGTCCACACCGGAGACTCGATCACCGTCGCGCCCGCCATGACCCTGACCGACGTCGAATTCCAAGGTATGCGGGACGACGGTGCCCGAGTCATGCGAGCCATCGGGGTCGAGACAGGGGGATCGAACGTGCAGTTCGCGGTCGACCCGAAGTCCGGACGACGCGTGATCATCGAGATGAACCCGCGCGTGTCACGATCCAGTGCGCTGGCGTCTAAGGCCACCGGTTTCCCGATCGCGAAGATCGCGGCGAAGCTGGCGGTTGGCTACACGCTGGACGAGATCCCGAACGACATCACTAAGAAGACCCCTGCCTCGTTCGAACCGTCCATCGATTACGTCGTCGCGAAGATCCCCCGCTGGGCGTTCGAGAAATTCCCCGCGGCGGATCCACGGCTCGGGACGAAGATGAAGTCGGTAGGCGAGGTGATGGCGATAGGCCGGACCTTCGTCGAGGCGATCCAGAAGGCGTGCCGGTCGCTCGAGCAGGGCCACATCGGGCTCGGCGGGCATGCGGCCCACCTCTCCGATGCCGCGATCGTCGAGCAGCTCGCCACCCCGATGGAAGGTCGCCTCCACGTCTTGGAGGAGGCGCTGTTCCGGGGAATGAGCCCCGAGGCCGTGGTCGAAACGAGCGCGATCGATCCCTGGTTCGTCGACCAGATCGCGCGCGTCGCCGAGATGAGAGCGGCATTGACCTCGCTCGGGCCGGACGCCGAGGTCGACGAGCCGACCCTTAGGGCGGCGAAGCGTCTCGGCTTCTCGGACGCACAGCTCGCCGCGTTCGTGCGATCTGCGGAGGACACCGTACGAGCGCGCCGGCTCCAGTTCGGGGTCATCCCAACCTTCAAGACGGTCGATACCTGCGCCGCCGAGTTCGAGGCCGCCACTCCCTATCACTACTCGACGTACGAGGAGGAGGACGAGGTCACGGATTCGGATCGCCGCAAGGTGCTGATACTCGGTTCCGGTCCCAACAGGATCGGGCAGGGGATCGAGTTCGACTATTGCTGCGTCCATGCCGCCTTCGCGCTGCGCGAGGCGGGGTTCGAGACGATCATGCTCAACTGCAACCCGGAGACGGTGTCTACCGATTACGACACGTCGGACCGTCTCTACTTCGAGCCACTCACGTACGAGGACGTGATGAACGTCGTCGAGCGCGAGCGTCCCGAGGGAGTGATAGTGCAGCTCGGGGGGCAGACGCCGCTGAAGCTCACGAAGCGCCTCGCCGCCGCCGGCGTGCGGATCCTCGGCACCTCGCCGGACGCCATCGACCGCGCCGAGGATCGCGAGCGGTTCGGCGATCTCCTCGCGGACCTGTCGCTCCCGCATCCGCCCAACGGGCTCGCCCGCTCGGTGCTGGCCGCCCGCGCTATAGCCCAGTCGATCGGCTACCCGGTGCTCGTCCGTCCCTCGTACGTTCTCGGGGGCCGGGCGATGGAGATCGTGTACGAGGAGTCGTCGCTCGAGCGATACATGACCACCGCGGCCGACGTCTCACCCGAGCACCCCGTTCTCGTCGATCGCTTCCTGGAGGGCGCGATCGAGGTGGACTGCGATGCCGTCTTCGACGGACAGGAGTTGTACGTCGGCGGTGTTCTCGAGCACATCGAGGAGGCCGGGATACACAGCGGGGATTCGGCTTGCGCACTTCCGCCCTTCACCTTGGGCGACGGACAGATCGAAACCATCGTCGAGTACACGGAGGCGATCGCTCGTTCCCTGGGTGTGTGCGGTTTGATCAACATGCAGTTCGCTCTGAAGGACGAAGAGGTGTTCGTGATCGAGGCGAACCCACGCGCCTCCCGGACGGTCCCGTTCACGTCGAAGGTGACCGGGGTTCCACTCGCGAAGGTCGCCGCCCGCGTGATGACCGGCTCGTCGATCGCCGATCTACGCGCCGAAGGTCTCGTGCCGGCCAGAACCATCGGGCACGAGGGCCTGCGCCACGTCGGCGTGAAGGAAGCCGTGATGCCTTTCGAGCGTTTCTCCGGTGTCGACGTGCTTCTGGGGCCGGAGATGCGGTCCACCGGCGAGGTGATGGGGATCGACAAGAACTTCGGTCTCGCGTTCGGCAAGGCGGAGGCCGGCGCCGGGGTTCGCCTGCCGACCAAGGGAACCGTGTTCATCTCGGTGTCGAACCGCGACAAGCGCTCGGTCGTGTTCCCCGCCAAACGTCTCGCCGATCTCGGGTTCCACCTCGCCGCCACCCATGGAACCGCGCAACTACTGGAGCGCGCCGGGGTCGACGTCGAGATCGTCGCCAAGGTCTCCGGGACGCCCGAGCCCGGCGAGCGCAACGTGGTCGAGAAGATCGCCGCCGGGGAGATCGAGATGATCTTCAACACACCCTTCGGTCGGGGGGCACGGACCGATGGATACGTCATCCGGACCGCGGCGGTGGATGCAGGGGTTCCCTGCATCAC
>JBOGXG010000391.1:0-3287 GCA_050694195.1 Actinomycetota bacterium
AGCTCTATCTTCGTTGCGTCGATCGCATCGAGATTCTCGCCTCGATCCGCGGGGGGAGCATCGACGGCATCGTTACCGTCGGCTTGCCGTCGGGGTTGGACGCCGAAAGCCTCGAGGAGGCGAGGGCCGCGGCCATCGGGGTCGTCGGGTTGGCGCGCGACCCTCTCGATGCCGAGGCCTTCCGATGCCTCGGCATCGCGGCCCTCCCGGTGGGATCGACGGTCCCGCAGATGCTCGAGGCGATGTCCGAAAAGGATGAGGGGACGCCGCGGCCCCCGGTCCCCCCGCCTGGAGGGCTCGGGCGCCTCATCGCCGTGTGGGGTCCCAAGGGAGCGCCGGGAAGGACGCGCATCGCTGCAGAGATGGCTTTCATGTCGGCTCGACGTGAGCCACGAACCCTCCTGGCCGATGCGGACCCGTACGGAGGTGACCTACTCCAGCTCCTCGGTGTCGTGGACGAGTTGCCGTCCGTCGTCTGGGCCGCGCGGGCCGCGGCCAAGAAGGAGCTGAACGCTTCCGCTCTCTACGGCGCGCTCCGTCGGACCGGCCGGGACGGACCGGTACTGCTCCCTGGGATCCTCCGGCCGCAGTCGGGCGCGGACATCTCGGAGGTCGGGTGGCGAGCGGCACTCGAGCAGTTCAAGTCGTCGTTCGCGGTGGCGTTCGTCGACGTCGGTTTCTGTCTCGAGGACGACCCCTCGGGATCCGATCGGCGGGGCGGGCGGAACCGCGTCGCGCGTCACACGATCACGTATGCGGATCGTTTGGTCGCGGTCTGCCGTGCCGATCCGATCGGTATCAAGAACTTCGTTTGGGCCTTCCAGGAGGCCAGTGACCTCGTCGACGCCGATCGCATCTTGGTCGTGGCGAATCGTGTCCTTCCGGGACAGGAGCGCGAGGTTCGCGACATCCTGCGGGCCCGGATAGGGAAGGCGCCGGTCGCCTTCGTGCCCGATCGCCACGAAGAGATGACGAGGGCCGTCCTGCGAGCGCGTTCACTGACCGAGATGAAGCCAGGCTCCGATGTGCCTTCCGCGGTCGGCGAGATCCTTCTTGCTCTCGGTGCCGACCCGCCGCGGAAGGGGCTGTTGACCCGGCTCGGGGGCCGGGCGTGAACGGGGAACGGTCGGTTCGGATCGTCGAACAGGAAGCCCGCGAACTCGTTCGCCGTCGGGGGGTCGATCCCGCCAAGGATGGGTCCAAGCCGGTGCAGGAACTGGTCGACGAGGTCATCGCGGACTACGTGGGGCGATCGGACCTCAGCGATCTCCCCGTCATCCGGGATCGCACGGAGGTTCGGAAAGCGGTGGTCGACCGGATCGCCGGACTCGGCCCGCTCCAGCCTCTGATGGACGACCCCGACGTCGAAGAGATCTGGATCAATGGCCCCGGGAGGGTGTTCTGTGCCGGGAGCGACGGTCATCGTCTAACGAACGTGTTGTTGAAAGACCACGAGATCCCCGAACTCGTGGAGCGGATGCTCCGAGCCAGCGGACGACGCTTGGATATCTCCCACCCCTTCGTCGACGCGACACTGGTCGACGGGTCTCGCCTCCATGTCGCGATCCCCGACATCACGAAGAAGCACTGGGCGGTGAACATCCGCAAGTTCGTTCTCCGGGCCAACGACCTAGATGAATTGGTCCGGCTGGGATCCCTCACGTCCCAAGCCGAGGCGTTCCTCGCCGCGACCGTTGGGGCGGGACTGAACATCGTCGTCTCAGGCGGGACCCAGACCGGGAAAACAACGCTGCTCAACTGTCTCGCATCCGCGATCCCCGCGCGCCAAAGGATCATCACCTGCGAAGAGGTCTTCGAGTTGCGGATCCCCTTACCGGATGTCGTGGCGCTGCAAACACGTCAACCGAATCTCGAGGGCCACGGCGCGATCGATCTGCGGAGGCTCGTCGTCGAGGCGCTGCGGATGAGACCGGACCGCATCATCGTGGGCGAGGTACGCCAGCACGAGGCCCTGGATCTCTTGGTGGCACTGAATTCGGGGCTCCCCGGCATGACATCGATCCATGCGAACAGCGCTATCGAGGCGCTGGCCAAACTAACGACGCTCCCGCTGCTCGCGGGGGAGAACGTCACGCACTCTTTCGTCGTGCCAACCGTGGCGGCTTCGATAGACGTGATCGTGCATCTCTCGAAGGATCGAGGTCGCCGGCGCGTGGCTCAGATCATCGGAGTCACGGGCAGGGTGGAGGGCGGCCGCATCGAAACCGTGGCGCTTTACCAGCGAGCCGGCGACAGGCTCGAATGGACGGGCCACCGGCCCCCGAGGCTGGAGAGATTCGAGGATGCGGCGATCGACCTCGAGGACATCCTCGGGTGACGCCCGTGATCGCGTCGGCGTTCGCGCTGGGTCTTCTGCTCATCTACGACGGCTGCACCTCGGCTCGGTCGACGGGCGTGCCGTCCCTTCGTCGGCTCGATCGTCTGGCCTCGGGATCGGGGATCCATGGGCTTAGCGGCGCGGTGCTTCTAGCGATCACCGGGACGGTGGTCACCGTCACGTTCGTACTCGCCGCCGCGGCGACGTCATCGATGGTCGTGTCGCTCTCCGTGGCCTTGGTAGTGGGTTCTTCCCCCATCACCATTGTTCGTTCGCGAGCTCGGAGGAGGGCCGTCCGTCTCCGGGATGAATGGCCCGATGCGATCGCCGGACTGATCGCCTCGATCCGCGCCGGGGTCTCGCTGCCCGAGGCGTGCGCCGGTCTTGCGGGACGCGCCGGCGAAGGCCTCAGGCCTGGGGTCGAGGTTTTCATCGCTACGTATCGGTCGAACGGGAGCTTCTCCGCGGCCCTTGAGGAGATGCGGAAGATCTTGGCCGATCCGATAGCGGATCGTGTCGTCGTTGCTCTAGGCGTCGCTCATGAGGTTGGGGGCACCGATCTGGTGCGGGTGCTACGGACGCTCGGCGACTTCATCCGAGAGGACATCCGCGTTCGGAAGGAGATCGAGGCGCGCTGGTCGTGGACCGTAACCGCCGCTCGTGTCGCTGCCGCAGCGCCGTGGGCGGTGCTTCTGATGATGTCTCTCAGACCGGAGGCTGCGCGCGCGTTCGATTCCGCAACGGGCGCGGCGGTCATCTTCTTCGGCGCCGCGGCAACGGTCGTCGGATATCAGGCGATGTTGAGAGCGGCCAGGTTGCCGGCCGAACGACGGTTGAACCTGTGACGTTCCTTATCTCGGTCGCGGCTGCCGCCGGCCTTACGCTCATCGTCGTCGGTGTTGGTCGAGGGGGCGGCGACGGGATCGCAAGAAGGGTCGAGCCTTATCTG
>JBOGXG010000392.1:0-7131 GCA_050694195.1 Actinomycetota bacterium
CCTTGGCGCTCATCATCGCGGCTTCGGCACAAGCGACGAGGTCCCGAGGGTTCATCGCGTGCTCCGGGCCCTGAGCGATCCCGATCGAAAGCGTAACGGTCTCGTCGATATCGAGTTCGGCGACCGCCAGTCGATCGCGGAGTCGTCGCGCGAGGCCTATGGCGTCTCCGGCCTCACCTGACGGGAGGATGATCGCGAACTCCTCGCCCCCGACACGACACGGAACATCGGACGCGCGCACCGTCGAACGCATGATGTCGGCGACCTTCATAAGAACCTGGTCGCCGACGCCGTGTCCGTGCACGTCGTTCAATCTCTTGAAGTCGTCGATGTCAAAGAGGATCAGGGCAGCGGTGTCGTGGACCCGGCTGGCGCGGACCAATTCCGACCGGAGCCTCTCCTGGAAATAGCGATGGTTGTACAGGCCCGTGAGCGCGTCCGTCTGGGCCTGGTGCTCGAGAGCCTGGCGGATGCGAGCGTTGTTGATGGCAAGCGCAGCCGCGTCGGCGAAGCGCTTCGCGAGCATGAACTCGGTCTCATCGAACGTCTGACCGGCGAGGCGATAGATATTGACGGCCCCCTTCACCGAGTCCCTCACGATGAGCGGAACGCAGATGAGCGCCTCCGGCTCCAGAGGCGTCCCGGGTACGAAGTCGACGCGCACGTCTAGATGAGCCTCGTTCGTGAGGACCGCCTGTCGGTTCTCGACGGCCCAGCCGGTGATCCCCCGGCCGTAGGGCAGCGGCGACGTCATGATCTGCTCGGCCCACGAATCGCGGGCAAGCATCGGAACGAGCTCCCGGTTCACATCGTCCGTCTCGTAGATCGTGAGGGAGTCGTACGGGAGGAGGTCGACGAGGGCGTCGGCGATCATCTCCAGCAGGGCGTCGAGGCTCTGCTCGGAAAGAAGGTGGTGATAGATATCGGCCAGGCGGCGATAGGAGTCGACGGCCTCGACCCCGACGCGCCCAGTCAGGTTCGGGTCTACCAGCGACAAGGGTGCCTCCGCATCAGAGCCCGCACGGTGCGGGTAAATGAGATATCGGCGTCCCCGATGGGCCCCTTAAGACACCTGGGAATGTCTAGGCGACACCCGGCACCGCGCTAGAACTGGCCGTAGGCCCGGTCGATGTTGAATCGGTAGATAAGCCGCTTTTCGGTCACCATCGCCTGAAGGTACTCCTCCATGTCGTCGGGCTCTCCGGCGAGTACCCGGTAAAGCGCCAGGTTGAGCTCGGGGGCATCCGGGCCATCCAGTACGTCCACCCGTGCCTCCAGGCCCATCCACTCCTGACCGTGGGAAGGGTTCCAAACGAACAGGGTGGATCGGGGGTCACGCCTGACGTGCCTGGTTCGCACCCGGTCGGCCGTGCCCGAGCTCCACAGTTCCCCATCCACGAGACCGACGCCGATCCGAGCGACGTGAGGGGTCCCATCCTTCTTGATGGTGGTCATCACCGCAGAGTGGTATCGCTCCAGGAAGTCCGTGACCCGCTGCTCCATCGACCGTCCCTTTCTCATATTGTCGTCATGATCGCCAACGACGCGAGGGGAAGTCATATGCCCATAGAGGTGACCGAGGAAGCCGCCGAGGTCCTGCGGCGGTCGCTGGAGTTGGGCAACGTCGACCCGATCTCGGGAGGCGTCCGTCTGCGCGGGGGCCGGGGCCTCGGCGGCGGCTTCGACATCCAGGTCGAGCTGGCGGAAGGCGCGCTCGAGGGGGAGACATCGATCAGGTGCGGCGACCTCAACCTGTTCATCGATCCTCAGATCACCGCCGCGATGCCGCACGCGATCGTCGCGCTCGAACCGCAGCACGAGGTTGTCGTCGTCCGCCCCGCCGACCCCACCGGCTAGATGGACAACGTGCGGAAGCGGGTGCTCGTCTCCGGGCGCGTTCAAGGCGTCTTTTTCCGCGCCACGTGCCGGGACGTCGCCGACGACGCCGGCGTCGACGCCCGCGCCTCGAACCTTGCCGATGGGCGGGTCGAGGTGATAGTCGAGGGCGCGCCCAACGGCGTGCAGCGCGTCATCGAGTGGTGCCGCGCCGGGCCTCCTCATGCCCGGGTAACCGGCGTCGAGGTGACCGACCTCTAGCCGCGCGGCCTCCGGCTCGGCTACTTGAGGTTCAGCCAGACGGACTTCACCTGCGTATAGGCCTCCATCGAGTGGACGCCCAACTCGCGGCCGAAGCCCGATTGCTTGTAACCACCGAACGAGACGGACGGATCCATCATGCCGTGACCGTTCACCCACACGGTGCCGGCCCGGATCCCCTGGGCGACGCGATGCGCCTTCGAGAGATCCGAGGTCCACACGGAGGCTGCGAGCCCGTAGATCGTGTTGTTCGCGATGGCGATGGCCTCGTCCACATCGGCCACCTCGATCACCGCGGCGACGGGACCGAAGATCTCCTCCTGGGCGATCCGCATCTCGTTGCGAACGCCGGTGAAGATCGTCGGCTGAACGTAATAGCCGTCGCCCAACTCGGTAGCACGCTCTCCGCCGGCGACGACCTCGGCCCCCTCGGAGCGCCCGAGGTCGATGTAGCCGGTGACGCGGTCGAGCTGTTCCTCGGACACGACGGGACCGATCCCGGTTTCGTCATCGAGCCCGGGGCCGAGTTTCATCTGCTGCGTTGCCTCGGCTAGAGCGGAAACGAACTCATCGTGTATCCCGCTCTCGACGAGGATGCGACTACCGGCGGTGCAGACCTGGCCCGAGTTGAGGAAGATCCCATACATCGAGCCCTTCACGGCGCGCTTCATGTTGGCGTCGGGGAACACGATGTTCGGCGATTTCCCTCCGAGCTCGAGCGTGACGCGCTTCAAGTTCCCCTCGGATGCGTGCAGGATCTTCCGTCCCACCTCGGTGGATCCCGTGAAGGCCAACTTGTCCACGTCGTCGTGTTGCGCCAGCGCTTGGCCGGCCTCCTCGCCGAAGCCGGTAACGACGTTCATGACGCCCTCGGGGACCCCCGCCTCCAGACACAGCTCGCCGAGGCGGATCGCGGTGAGCGGTGTCTGTTCGGCCGGCTTCAGAACCACGGCGTTGCCGAAAGCGAGGGCCGGCGCGACCTTCCACGTCGCCATCACCAGCGGGAAGTTCCACGGGATGATGCCGCCGCACACACCGACCGGCTCGCGCAACGTGTACACGAACGAGTCCTCCGTAGTGGGATTCGTCTCGCCGAAAACCTTCGTCGGCCAGCCCGAGTAGTAACGGAAGACCTCGCCGGCCATCCACATCTCGCCCGACGCGACGCTGATCGGCTTCCCGGAATCGAGGGATTCGAGCTGGGCCAGCTCGTTGAGGTTCCTCTTGATGAGCTCGCCGATCTTGTAGAGGATCTCGGTCCTCTTGCCAGGGCGTAAGCCGGACCACCGCTTGTCGCTCACGGCCGCCCGGGCCGCAGAGACCGCGGCGTCGACGTCACGCATGCTGCCGCGCGGCACCTCGGTGAGCACCTTGCCGGTGGAGGGATCGCGGACGTCGAAGGACTCGCCCGAGTCCGCGTCCGTCGGCCGGCCCCCGATGATCATCTTCGGAGGGCCTTCGATGAACTTCGAGACCTCTGGGATCACGTCGATGTGCGCCATCGGGTCGTCCTTCCTGCCGTTATGGGAGTGAGCTACCCAGCTTATCCGGCCCCAGAAAGGCACGAAGTTCTCCATCGGAACGGGAGATATCCGCGCCCGCGTGGAGAACTTCGCGGGTGGAAGGCGAGGTTACCGGCGCATGCCCGAGGCGTAGCTCCCGAGCAGGCGCGTGAACGTCGCGTGCTCGCTCATCTCGGAGAGGCCGTCGATCATCGCCTCGGACGAGGCCGGCGCCTCCACGTCCACGTAGAAGACGTACTCCCACGGCCGTCCCGCCCTCGGGCGCGACTCAAGCTTGGAGAGACTGAGGTGGCGGTCGGCGAATGCGGCGAGACATCTCATCAGCGACCCCGAGACGTGTCCCACGCCGAACACGAGAGACGACTTGTCGGGCTCGGCTAAGGGTTCCGGATGGCGAGACAGAGCCCCGAAGCGCGTGTAGTTGTCGGGGTAGGTCTGGATCTTGTCGGCCAGGATCTCGAGGTTGTAGAGCTCGGCGGCCCGACGCGAGGCGATCGCCGCGGCCCCCTCGAGCTTCTCCTCCGCGATCCGCTTGGCGGACCCCGCCGTGTCGTACTCCGCCCGCACCGATAGGTCGAGCGAGGTGAGGAACTCCTCGCACTGGTCGAGGGCCTGCGGATGCGAGATGACCTCCTTGAGATCGTCGATCGCGCTGCCCGGGAGTGCGAGGAGGCAATGGTTCACCCGGATCACGGTTTCCCCCACGAGATGCAACCCGTGCTTCAGGAAGAGGTCGTAGGTCTGGTTGATGCTGCCCGCCTGAGAGTTGTCCATGGGGACGAGGCCGTGGTCTGCCCGGCCCACCTCGACCGCCTCGAAGACCTTCCGGATCGACGCCAGCGGACGATGGTCCGTGTCGGGGAACAGACCGAGGACACCCTCTTCGGAGTATGCGCCGGCCTCACCTTGATACGCGACGCTCTTCTTCGTCATGGGTAGAGGTTATGCCGAGCGCTGCTTCTCGGAGCGCGCCCGGATGATCCCCATGACGGCGGTCGAGCACAGGGCCTCGAAGGAAGCATCGACGATGTTCTCCGACACGCATCCGGCATCCCACGACGTGGTGCCGTCCGTCGCCTCCACGAGGACGCGAACCTGCGAGCCGGTGCCCCGCCTCGCGTCGACCACGGAGACTCGGTAGTCGGAGAGCTTCACCGCGTCGAGCTCGGGGAAGTCGTCGGCGAGGCACCGGCGCAAGGCCTCGTCCAACGCATGCACGGGGCCCACGCCGGACGCCGAGCGGCGCACGCAGTTGTTCCCTATCTTCACCTCGACTATCGCCTGAACCCTCGGGTGGCGCTCGTGCATGCGCTCGGTCGTGACCTTGTACCCGCATACGTCGAAGTACCGGCTCTGCATCCTCATGCGGTCAACTCGCTTTCGGTCTGAAGGGTCTCGACGAGCATCCTGGCGGCGTCGATCGCCGCGGTCGGGTCGGCGGTGCCGGTCCCGGCTATGTCCGGGGCGGATCCGTGGACGGGCTCGAACAACCCGGCGCAGCGCGACGGGCGGGTCGTGGGATCGGGATGAAGGTTCGCACTGGCGGCGCGGCCCAAACCTCCGGCGAGCCCGGCGGCGAGGTCAGACAAGAGATCCCCGAACAGGTTGTCGGTAAGCACGACGTCGAACCGGCCTGGATCCGTGACGAGGTGGTAGGCCGCGGCATCGGCGTGCTCGTAGCGAACCTCTATGTCGGGATGCCCGCTCTCGACGGCCGTGACCGCCTCCAGCCACAGCCGGCCCGCGTGAACCAGAACGTTGGACTTGTGGACCCACGTCAGCCGCCGTGAGCGCCGCTCGGCGAGGTCGAAGGCGAACCGCGCGCACCGCTCGACGGCGGTCCGCGTGTTCACGCTCACTTCGATCGCGACCTCCCCTTTGCGCCAGCCCTCGCCGGAGTACGCGCCTTCCGTGTTCTCTCTGACGAACACGATGCCCAGATCCGGAAACGGACGCAGGTTGACGTAGAGGTCGAGTTCGCGACGCAGCCGAAGAAGGATGCCGCGCTCGAGTACGCCGTCGGACACGCGTGGGTCGCCGATCGCACCGAACAACAAGGCGTCGCTGGCGCGGATGGCATCCATCTCTTCGTCCGTGAGGAGAACGCCGCTCCGGAGGTACCTCTCGGCCGACGCGGGGATCTCCACGATGGCCACATCGGACGGGAACTCCCGCATCGCGCACGCGATGACCTCGGGACCGATCCCATCCCCGGCGAGGACGGCAACTCGCTTCATGCTGGCTCTCCGACGCGAGCCCGAACCCACGGGACGAGCCCGCCCGCCCTCACGATGTCCATAACGAAATCCGGGAGGGGCTCGACCGCGAACCTCTGCCCTCTCGTCACGTTCTCAACGAAACCGGTATCCACGTGGACGCGCACGGTGTGTCCGTCCTCTGTCGCGGCGACCGCCTCGGGACTCGTCACGATGACGAGACCGGTGTTGATCGCGTTACGGAAGAAGATGCGGGCGAAGGAGGACGCCACCACGGCCGCCACACCTGCTGCCTTCAGACAGGTCGCTGCATGCTCGCGGCTGGACCCGCAGCCGAAGTTGTGACCGGCTACGACGACGTCGCCGGGCTTGACGTCCTTCGCGAACTTCGGATCGAGGTCCTCAAGCGCGTGAGACGCGAGTTCGTCGGCGTCGTTAGTGGTGAGGTAGCGAGCGGGGATGATCACGTCGGTATCGACGTTGTCGCCGTATCGCCACGCGCGCGGTTCAGCCAACGAGCTCACCCTTCCTCGAGGGCGCAACAGGTTGGACGTCGGAAGGGTCGACGATCTCGCCGGCGATCGCGGTGGCCATCGCCACGGCCGGATTCGCGAGGTAGACCTGAGCCGTCGGATCACCCATCCGCCCGACGTAGTTCCTGTTGGACGTCGAGATACAGACCTCGCCGGGACCGAGAACCCCCATGTGCCCTCCGAGACAAGCGCCGCATGTGGGAGTAGACACTGCGGCGCCGGCCGCGGCGAACCGATCGAGGAGACCCTCTGCGTTGGCCTGCTGCCACACGCGCTGGGTCGACGGGATAACGAGCAGCCTTACGTTCGCCGCTAGGTCCCGGTCGCCGAGGACGTGCGCTGCGATCCGAAGATCCTCGATCCGCGCGTTCGTACAAGAGCCGATGAACACCTGATCGACCTTGGTGCCGGCGACCTCGGATACCGGGACCGAACGGGACGGCCGCGAGGGCCGCGCCACCATCGGCTCCACGTCTGTTACGTCCACGTGCAGAGAGGCGGTGAAGTCCGCGCCGGGATCCGAAACCGGGAGAGGGAAATCCCGCGGTCGCTCCATCACGGCTTGGCGCGTGCGGACGTAGTCGATCGTCGTGGCATCGGGCGGCACGATCCCCGACTTCGCTCCGGCTTCGATCGCCATGTTGGTCATCGTCAGGCGCGAATCCATCGACAGGTGCTGGATGGCGTCTCCGACGTGCTCCATAGCCATATACCGGGCACCGTCGTCCCCTATGCGTGCGATGACCGACAGGATCAGGTCCT
>JBOGXG010000393.1:0-1638 GCA_050694195.1 Actinomycetota bacterium
GACGTCGTCCTGTTCGAGAACGACCTCCCCGATCAATACGAGGGCTGAGCGTCTCGGGCGGGAGGCCGGGTAGCCTCCGGCCATGCGGGTAGGAGTTGTCTTCGGCGGCAGGTCGGTGGAGCACGATGTCTCGATCGTGACCGCCCATCAGGCGATGGCGGTTCTCGGCGAGCGCCACGACGTCGTCCCGGTTTACGTAACGCGCGATGGGAAATGGCTGACGGCGCCGGGCCTGAACGACCTCGACGTCTACCGCACGAGGCGGTGGGGCGAGGTCGGCGAGGAAGCTCACGTGGTCCCCGGCATCGATGGCGGCCTGGTTACGGTGGGCGGTCGTCTGCGCGGCCCCCGGGAGATCCCTCTCGACGTGGTCGTCTGCGCGATCCACGGCACCTTCGGCGAGGACGGAACGCTGCAGGGCCTCCTCGAGATGGCCGGCCTCGCCTACACCGGGGCGAACGTGGCGGCGTCGGCGGTGGGTATGGACAAGCGAGTGATGAAAGAAGTGTTCGTGGCGGCCGGTCTGGCCGTGGTCGATCACGTAGAGGTCGAGATCTCCCAGCTCGATCGCGACCGGGACTCGACGCTGGCGCGGATAGAGGACGGTGTCGGCTATCCGGTCTTCGTCAAGCCCGTGCACGCGGGCTCGAGCGTCGGGATCGCCAAGGCGTCGAACCGGGACGAGCTGGCCGCCGCGCTTGACGTCGCGCGGCGTTACGACGACCGGCTACTCGCCGAGAAGGGGATGGAGGGTTGCATCGAGGTGAACTGCTCGGTCCTCGGCGGCGGTTCTCGCGACGCGCGCGCCTCGGTATGCGAGCAACCCGTCGCCTGGGAAGAGTTCCTGTCGTTCGAGGACAAGTACATGCGCGGCGGCAAGGGTGGCTCGTCCGGTAAGAGCGAGGGAATGGCCTCACTCGACCGCAGGATCCCGGCCCCCATCCCGGAGGCCGTGACGAAACAGGTCCAGGACAACGCGATCGCAGCATTCCGAGCGATCGAGGCTTCGGGGGTCGCCCGGATCGACTCCTTCGTGGACGAGACCAGCGGCGAGACGTGGCTGATGGAGATCAACACGATGCCGGGCTCGTTCGCGTTCTATCTGTGGGAAGCGTCGGGACTGCCGTTCGCCGCGCTCATGGAGGAGTTGCTCGATATCGGCATCGCCGAGCACCGGGCGCGAAGCGAACTACTCTTCACGTTCGATTCGGGCATGCTCGACAAACAGAATTGGGGCAAGAGCGGTGGCTGAGACCCAACCGGCAGACCTCACTGCCGACGAGAAACAGCGATTCCAGCGCGAGGCGCTACCTCTCCTCGATTCGCTGTACGCCGGCGCGCTCCGGATGACGCGCAACCCCGCCGATGCCGAAGACCTCGTGCAGGAAACGATGCTCCGCGCCTATCGCGCGTTCGATCGCTTCGAGGCGGGGACGAATCTCAGGGCATGGTTGTTCCGAATCATGACGAACGCCTACATCAACACGTACCGCAAGAAGCAGCGCGAGCCGAAGAAGGTTTCCTCCGACGAGATCGAGGACTTCGACCTCTTCCAGGAACTGAAGGATCACGATCCCGATATCAACCGCAGCGCCGAGAGCGTGGTGCTCGACTCGATCGTGGACACAGACATAATCC
>JBOGXG010000394.1:0-2429 GCA_050694195.1 Actinomycetota bacterium
CGATCGGAGCGATCCTCGGGATCGTGTTCGCGGTGATCGCCGCGGTCCTCGGATACCGGGTCCTTCGAGGGGGCCGCGGCCTATGAGGCGCCTGTTCCTCGTCCTGGCGATCGCGCTCGCGCTCGGCGCCGTGTTGATCATGATCACCACCAACAGAGAGACGCCGGAGCCGGAGGGTCGGCCCAGCGCCATCGGAGACGATGTCGGCTTCATCGACGAGGACGAGGCCGGTGACACCTCGGTGCCTTCGCCGGTGGTATCGGTCTCGATCTCTCCCTCGCCATCGGCGTCTCCCTCGGTGTCGCCATCGCTCCCGGTTACGTCGGAGACTCTCCCCCCCGACTTCGCGGCCGGCGACAGGCCCGAGCCTCCAACCCTCGAGCCACAGGGCGGTGGGGGCAACGAGTTCGCCCTGCGATCGTCCGGCGCGCGGGAGCCGCGCCCCGACGGGAAGAAGAGCGGGATCCCTCCGAGGTACCCGGAGGCCACCTCGATCGAGATCGACGGCCATCGCAAGTCGTTCCGCATCGCGATCACCTTCGACGGCCGGCTCCCGCAAGCGATGCCGAACGAGAACACGTTCATGGTCGTCGGCTTCTCCCTGTCCGGGAAGAACGAGGACGATGACGGCTACGCGTTCGGAGCGCAGGGATCGCAAGAGGGATGGGTCCCCTACGCCGGCCGGAAGAACAGGACCGAGGCCTTCCCCGGCCCGTTCAACATCGACGGCAACGTGATGCAGATGACGATCCCGTGGAGATACATCGGCGGGGCCCGGCCTTTCGAGTGGTACGCGAACTCGAGCTGGTTCTCGCACATCGAGGGCGTGACGAGCTATCTCTTCGACGTCATCCCCGACGACGGAGGCCGCTACCCCGATTCTTAGAGGATCCGGTTAGCCCCAGAGCAACAATTCTTAGACAGAATCGTTAGCCGGGGAGCAACCGGATCAACTGAGAAATCAGAACATCGGGGGCTCGGTGTAGACCCCCCACTCCTCCTTCAGCGTCTCGACCATCTCGCCGAGCGTGACGTAGGCCTTCGCCGCGTCGACGAGCACGGGTATCGAGTTCTGGCTCTCGTCGCGCGCCATCTCCTTGAGGGCCGCGATCGCGTCCTCCGCGGCTTTGGCGTCGCGGTTGGCGCGCACCGCGGCGACCGACTTGTTCTGGCGCTCCTCGGTCTCCATACCGATCAGCAGCACCTCGGGGCTCTCCTGCACCGACTTCGTGAATCGGTTGACGCCGACGATGACCTTCTTGTTCTGCTCGAGCAGTTGCTGGTAGTGGAACGCGGCGTCGGCGATCTCCTTCTGGAAGTAGCCCTCCTCGATCCCGGCGAGCATCCCGTCGAGGATCGAGCCGTTCCCCATCTCGTCGACCTTCGCGAAGTAGGCCTCGGCCTCCTCCTCGATCTTGTCGGTGAGCGACTCGACGAACCAGGACCCGCCCAGGGGATCGATCACGTTCGTGACACCGGTCTCGTACCCGATCACCTGCTGCGTCCGGAGCGCGATCTCCACCGCCTCGTCGGACGGCAGCGCGAGCACCTCGTCGAGCGAGTTCGTGTGCAGGGACTGGGTCCCGCCGAGGACCGCCGCCAGCGCCTCGGTCGCGGTCCTCACGACGTTGTTGAAGGGCTGCTGAGCCGTGAGCGAACAGCCGGCCGTCTGCGTGTGGAACTTCAGCATCCAGGAACGCTCGTTCTTCGCCCCGTACCTGTCGCGCATCCAGCGGGCCCAGATCCGGCGCGCCGCTCGGAACTTCGCTATCTCTTCGAAGAAGTCCACGTGCGAGTTGAAGAAGAACGAGAGGCCCGGGGCGAACTTGTCGATGTCGAGACCCCGCCTGAGGCCGAGCTCGGTGTGGGCGAAGCCCGACGCGACCGTGAACGCGAGTTCCTGCGCCGCGGTAGAGCCGGCCTCGCGGATGTGATAGCCGGAGATCGACAGCGGGTAGTACTTCGGCACCCGATCGATGCAGAACTCCATCATGTCCGCGGTCAAACGGAGGTGGGGCGCGGGTGGGAAGAGCCACTCCTTCTGTGCGATGTACTCCTTCAAGATGTCGGTCTGGCAGGTGCCTCCCAGCTTCGCCACATCGGCCCCTTGCTTCTCGGCCGCGGCGATGTACATCGCGAACAGCATCGGAGCGGGGCCGGAGATCGTCATCGAGGTCGTGATGGCCTCGAGGTCTATCCCGGCGAACAGCGTCTCCATGTCGGCGAGCGAATCGACGGCGACGCCACAGCGGCCTACCTCGCCGAGCGAATGGGGGTCGTCGGAGTCCCTGCCCATGAGCGTCGGCATGTCGAACGCGACCGACAGCCCGGTCTGTCCGTGCTCGAGGAGGAAGTGGTAACGCTGGTTCGTCTCGTCGGCGGTGCCGAAGCCGGCGAACTGCCGCATCGTCCACAGCCGGCCCCTGTAG
>JBOGXG010000395.1:0-4880 GCA_050694195.1 Actinomycetota bacterium
GCGCCGGGGTGGAGCGTTCGCGATCAGATCAGCCACCTCGCGTTCTTCGACGAGGAGGCGACCCTGGCGTCGACGGACGCGGACGCCTTCGCCCAGAAACTCGCCGGCGCGGCCGCCGACGTCGACGGATACATGAACGCACCGTTGGAGAAAGGTCGTGCCCTTCCGCCCTCCGCGGTGCTGGAGTGGTGGCGGGAGGCCCGCGCAACGATGCTGCGCGCGTTCGAGGAACTCCGGTCCGGCGAACGGATCCCTTGGTACGGCCCGCCGATGGGACTCGCGTCCTTCATCTCCGCGCGTCTCATGGAGACGTGGGCCCACGGTCAGGATGTGATCGACGGTCTCGGGACGAAACGGGAGCCGACGGAACGGCTGCGTCACGTTGCCTTCCTCGGCTTCCGTGCACGGCCGTTCAGCTACGTGACTAACGGAAGGACGATGCCGGATGGTGACGTGCGTGTCGAACTGACGGCTCCCGATGGTGACCTATGGACCTTCGGCGAGGGTTCCGACAACGTCATCAGAGGGAGCGCTCACGATTTCTGTCTCGTCGTTACGCGGAGGCGTCATCCCGCCGACACCGATCTTGTCGCCTCCGGCCCCCTCGCGGCCGACTGGCTACCGATCGCGCAGGCGTTCGCCGGGCCGCCGGGAGAGGGGCGGCGCCCGGGTCAGTTCACCTGATGGATACGATCCGCTGGTTCGGCTGCGTCGCAGGCCTCGCTCTCGTTCTCGCGGCAGCGGTCAGCATGGGGAAGACACTAATCGTTCCGCGCGCGACCACATCGAAGATCGCGGCCATAGTGACTACGCTGGTACGGCGCGTCTTCCTCTTCATCTCCAACAGGTTCGAGACCTACGCGGCCAAGGACGACCTACTCGTCCTGCAGGGCCCGGTCTTGCTCATGGCCATCCTTTTCACCTGGCTCTCGATGTTCTTCCTCGGATACGCACTCATCCTGTGGCCGCTGATCGGTGGGTTCGCCGATTCCCTGAGGGAGAGCGGGTCGTCCTTGTTGACACTGGGGTTCGCGAGCGAGGTCGAGGCCCCGCCCACGGCCGTCCACTTCATAGCGGCCGCGAACGGTCTCGTCGCGGTCGCCCTGTTGATCGCATACCTCCCAACCGTCTACGCCGCTTTCAACCGGCGCGAGACGTTGGTGACGATGTTGCAGAGCCGCGCCGGATCGCCTGCGTGGGGGCCGGAGATCCTCATCCGTCACCAGAGCGTCGACCTGACCGGCAACCTACCCGTGTTCTACTCGGAGTGGGAGAGGTGGGCCGCCGACGTGACCGAGACGCACACCACCTATCCCGTCCTCGTCTACTTCAGGTCGCCCCACTCGCTGCGCTCCTGGTTGATAGGTCTGCTCGCCGTCATGGACGCGGCCGCGCTGCAGCTCTCGCTGAATCCGAGCTCGGCGCCCACCGAGGCACGACTCTGCTTGCGGATGGGCTTCCTCTGTCTGCGTGAGATCGCGGACGTGGCCGGTCTCTCCTACGACCCGGATCCGTTCCCCGACGACCCGATAGATCTCACCTACGCCGAGTTCGAAGGCGCTATCGACAAGCTCGCGGACAACGGCTACGAGATGGAGAGGACCGCGGAGGAGGCGTGGCCCCACTTCCACGGGTGGCGCGTCAACTACGAATCCGTCGCCTACGAGCTCGCCGACCTGATCGTCGCGCCGCCGGGTCCGTGGTCCGGAGCCCGGTCGCATCTGCCGGGGATGGCGATCGTGCCGCAGCGTCCCGCGAACCGGAACCCCGAGGATGTTCGCGCGGAACGTCCTCGAGGCCTCGGCGTAGGCCACTAGTCTCGACCGCCATGGCTCTCGATGTGGATCGTGCGCTGGAGCGCGCACTTGCGGCCGGGGACGAGTGGCAGTCGTGGCGTGCTCTGCGGCTGTCGGGGGAGCAGCCCGGCGAGGTCCCTCTCATCCCCGCGCAGAACGAGGACGGCGCCTTCATAGGGCCCGGCGGGAGACCGTCGCCGGGAGCCACGGGGGAGGGGCTCTGTCACCTCGTCGTTCTCGGCCTCGCGGGATCGGGGCCCGCGGCGATCGCGGGGGATTGGCTCGAGGAGTCGCGCACGCCGGCGATGGCGTGGCTCGATCCACCGACCGAGGTCCCGGGCGAACTCGATTCCCCGGGAGGAGCGCGGGTATGGGCGACCGCGGCCGCGTCCTGTGCGCTTCTCGCGGCGGGCCGCGATCCCGGATCGCGGGCTATCGACCTCCTCCGCGGCGAGGCGGACACGGAGGGGCGCTTCACGGGAGGGGCCTATCCGACGTTCGCCGCGGCCGGTGCGTATTGGCTGGCGGCGGGGCCGAAGACGGAGATGGCGGAGTGGGCGCTCCGGTGGGCGCGCGAGTGGGACGAGGAGTGGTGGGGGCCGTGGGAGTGGACGACCGCGCTGACGTTCTGGACGGCCGCCGGCATCCCCGCCGAGCATCCCTCGGTGGAGACGTTCGTCGACCGTCTCACCGGAGCGGCGCCTCCGACCGGATGGCCCGACGACCTCGGCCTGACGCTGAGGACGATCGAGTTGGCGGACCGCCTCGGTATCTAGGCCCTCGACAAGTAACCGACGAACCGATTACGATGGTTAGCATGAAGAGAGCGGATATCAGGCTCCCCCTGAAGGGCGCCGGCGGGGAGCCGGTGTCGTTCGAGCGCACCGTGCTCTCTCACGGCGTCGCCGGTCTCCCGCCGATGTCCGCCTCCGCGACCGGTGACCTGTTCGGGACGACGCTGGCGCTGAACGACGGCCGCCCGCGAACCGTGCGGATAACCCGCGATGGGAAACGGAACGCAGTGATCGAGGTCGCCGGCAGAGCCCCCGGGCCCCGCACGACGGAAACGATCCGGGCCGCGGCCGCCCACGTCCTCCGTCTCGACGAGGACCTCTCCGAGCTCTACGCGCTGGCGGCCGACGATCCCGATCTCTCGTGGGTCTGTGCGGGGGCCGGGCGCATGATCAGGAGCCAGACGGTTTTCGAGGATGTCGTGAAGACGATCTGCACGACGAACTGTTCGTGGAGCCTCACGCAGCGGATGGTCGGCGCATTGGTCGAGCATCTCGGCGATCCCGCTCCCGGCGCCCCCGCGGAGGGCCCCGCCGGCCGGACCTTCCCCACCCCCGCCGCGATGGCCGCCCAGGACGAACGTTTCTACCGTGAGGTGGTGCGGGCCGGCTACCGCGCCCCCTACCTCCAGGCTCTGGCGACCTCGGTCGCCGAAGGCGACGTCGATCTCGAGGCATGGGGGCGGGCCGGCGTGGACGAGCTGCCCGATGACGAGCTCTTCACCTTATTGATAGGGCTGCCCGGCGTCGGTCCCTATGCGGCCGCCCACGCCATGATGATGATCGGCAGGTACTCACGCCTGATCCTCGATTCCTGGACCCGGCCGACCTATGCCCGCCTGGTTCGGAGGAGGGTGGTTAAGGATCCGGCGATCCAGCGGCGGTTCAAGAGATATGGGCCCTACGCGGGGCTCGCCTTCTGGCTGTTCTTGACGCGCGGGTGGGTCGAGAACGCCGCCGAGGCAAAGGGATGAGCCTTGCTCCGTTTATTGGGTAAGGGATAAGAAACCTATCCACCATTCGGAGGTGACGTTCTTCATGGGGATCACGAGAAGCGCGGCGCAGGGGATCCTGTCCGACGACAACAAAGCCAAGCGCGAGGAGCTCATAGGCCTCTTGACCAAGGCGTACTGGATGGAGCTCGAGACGGTGATGAGCTATCTCGCCAACTCGACGAACCCGGACGGAGTGCGAGCGCAGGAGATCATCGAGAGCCTGAAGGCGGACGTCCATGAAGAACTCGGGCACGCGCAACAGTTCGCGCAGAGGATCAAGGAGCTGTACGGGGTTGTCCCCGGGTCGATGGACTTCACGCCCGAGCAGAAGTACCTGCAGCCACCCGAATCACAGACCGACATCGTGCACGTGATCGAGGGAGTCATCGAGGCCGAGACGGGAGCGATCGAGCACTACAACAAGATCATCGAGTTCTGCGACGGCCTCGATTACGTCACGCAGGACATGGTCATCGAGATCCTGCGCGATGAGGAAGGACACAGGCGCCTGTTCGAGGGTTTCCTGCGGGAGTTCGAGGCAAAGGGTCTGGTCTAGCCCCACCGACCGCCGGTTTCTTCCGCAGATTCACTGCGCCATGTGCACATCTAGTGCGCCAGAAAAGGGCAGACTTCCCACACTCGCTTTTCTGGTGCAGCAGATGTAGGCATAGCGCATCTATCCTGCGGAAGAAAACGGGAGGGCTCACGTGGCCGACTACGACGAAAGAACCGCACTGCTGGTCGTGGACATACAGAACGACTTCGCCGACCCCAAGGGAAGTCTCTACGTCGCGGGCGGTGAGGACGTCGTCCCCGTCGCCAACGACGCGATCGAAGCGGCGCTGGCAGGCGGCGCGAGCGTCTTCTATACGCAGGACTGGCACCCAGGCTCGACCCCGCACTTCAAGAAGGATGGGGGGATCTGGCCGGTCCATTGCGTCAAGGGAACGTGGGGAGCCGAGTTCCATCCCGGGCTCCACGTGAAGGGCGAGGTCGTGCAGAAGGGGACCGGCGGCGAGGACGGTTACTCGGGATTCACCGTGCAGGAGCCGGACAGCGGGGAGCAACATCCGACCGCGCTGGAAACGCTTCTCAGGGACCGCAACATCGAGCGAGTCGTGGTCGCAGGTCTCGCGACCGACTATTGCGTGCGCGAGACCGCGCTCGATGCACTTCGTAAGGGATTCGAAACCGTGGTGCTGGGGGATGCAACGCGGCCGGTCGAACTCGACGAAGGGGACGGCGAGCGCGCCTTCGAGGACATCAGACGCTCGGGAGGCGTTATCGAGTGAGCGATG